>JAISQS010000599.1 GCA_031274045.1 Planctomycetaceae bacterium
AAATTTTTTGTCAGATTGTAAGGCGGATCGAGAATCAATAAATCAACAAAAGATCGGGGCAAATACTGAACTACATTTTGTACATTTTGGTTAATGATTTTGTTCAAAATTGCGTCAAGATTCGCGGTTTTTGTTAAGGTGAGAAGTTCAGAAGACAATTGAGCAATTTCGTCTTGCGAGCAGGACAACGTCTTGTTTCTGGTTGCAAGTTTTTTGGGAGACATAATATTTCTATAATTATTGAAGTGAAGGTGAAAATCAAAATTTACTGATTATTTCGGATTTTGCGGAAGGTTTAATTTGAAGGTAAACTTCCGATTTATCGTGACCCTGAAACGGTCAAATATCATAGTGTAGGACAACGCACTACGAAATAGATTCACAAACACCACAAATAATTTTAGTTTTTAGTAGTGAGTTTTCAGCCGTTCGCGACGGGGGCTTGCCCTCGTTATACCACACATCTTTTAAGATGCTTTTTTTTGAGAATACGAAATAAACGAAAAATACGAAACATAACAAAATAATTTTTTTTAACGCGAAACACGCTAAAAAACGAAATTCGCGAAAGTGATTTTAAAAATTGTGATTTTAAAAATTGTGTTTATTAAAATTTCGCGCATTTTGTTTTTTCGTGTATTTCGCGTTAAAAAAATTTTCGAAATTACTTTTCGTTTATTTTGTATGTTTCGTATGTTTCGTATTCTCAAAAAAGATGTGTGGTATAACGAGGCGTCCCGCCCGCGTTCCAGTCCGTTTGTCACTTCGCGGCAATATAACAATGGCGTTGCCATACGCTATGATATTTTGCCCTTTCAGGGCGTTGATGCGGCGTATTGATAAAGGGCGCGGCACAATAGAGACGCAATGCATTACGTCTCTACAAAATCAAAAATCATTTTGCAAATCCAACCAAAATAATGGAACTTTCTTTTAGGCGCGCAGCATTAGATTATCATTCGTTTAAGTCCCGAGTGCGTTCAACAGTGATGTCTTTTGTGTTATCTCCGCCGTCGTCGATTTTATTTTGACCGAATGAGTAGAGGATGTATCCGTTGTCGATTTTTTTGTATGTTAATTCTTTTGAGGTGAATTGATCTTCGGGGATTGCGTCAATATATTTCGGGGCAATTGATTCTAACTTGTCGGGATAATGACCGTTTTCGCGTTGGTATAATTCCAAAGCGAGCGAGACGCGAAGCAGGTCTCTGCGTACCTCCAATCTGGTTTCAACATAAAAGAAAGAGCGGTAAGCAGGCATTAGCCATGCACAGACATAATCTGCCAACAAAGTCGAACGATGCCATATAGCCGGCATCCGAACAAATGCTTCCTGCGGTTGTCTGAGTCTATGAGCTAGTTTCGATAAATCAACTTCAGCTTGATGTATAATATCGATGCGTTTTCTTTGATTATGCTCTTTGTTAACTTTTTCCAGCGGTATAAAATGTGCTTGTAATCGTTTCGACGCGACATTGTAATCAACAGGCAAAATCACGGATAACCGCCACATTAACGCCGAGAATTCGTCATTAGCAATGTAGCTGAAGTTGTCACCTTTCATTCTGTGACATGCGAACAAAATTTCGAGGAACATCATTTTGTCAAGTTTGATGATGTTGTCTAGTGATTTATTGTACTTCTTGAGTTTTTCTAATTCACTTATAAATTGGCGTATCTGTTCTGCGTTTGGATTGCAGTGAGTTAATATTGACTGAATAACGTTTATTCCCAACTCTTCGACACTAAAACCGATCAATCTTTCAACCGCATTAGAAGCATTCTCAAGATGCCTCCCAATACGCATCATACTCACGGCATCGTCAAAAGCACCGGAAATATCATTGCGGCTGATTCGTTCGTTTGCACGAATCGCAAAATCATTACATACATCGCGAACAGACTGAACATCCGGACTTAAAATACCGATCAAGCTGTTGTCCACGCTTCGATAACAGACCCATTGAGTTTTTTTGGCGGCAATAGAATAAACCGCCAATGCCTCCTCCGCCTCCTCGACAAATTTAACAATATCAGGGTAATCTTCAGCACGCCACGGATTAGTTGTCAATTCTGTTTGAAAAGTATCTTCCTTATATTTTGCCTTTTCAGTCTCACGCAACTTTGCTCTGATTGGTTTATACTCAATCGGTTTCTTTGTCGGATCAATTGACATCGCATTGCACAAAGGAATCCATTCTTTTCTATACCATTTGCCCGCGTCTGTACTGTCTGCGGGCAAATCTTCCCAAGTACAACCTTTCATCACAGAAGATCGTGCCAAAACATACGGTCCGAATTTTTCAACAACCATACGCAATCCGTTATCGTCGGGGTTTGTCAACTGTCCGTTATGCTCAAGCATAAACGTTCCTACATAATCCGGTTTTCCGTCCGGTTTCAACTTTGTGATTAAAGTTGTCTCCGGCGAAATAATCAGACGCGACGGCAAAAGACCAAAATATAAGAACACCAAAAAAAGAACAAACAATACTAACAAAACACACCACACCCTACGCTTTGCAAACCAAGAACGATTACGTGTAACTTTCGCTTCTAAATTTGTTGACATAATTGAGTCTCCCGTATTTTCTTTTTGTTAAATGTTAAATTGAAACTACGTCGAATTAGATCATTGCTCGTTTAAGTACCGTTTGCGTTCGACAACGATGTCTTTTGGGTCATAGCTTTTGCTGTTATCTCCGCCATCGTCGATTTTATTTTGACCGAATGAGTATAGGATGTATCCGTTGTCGATTTTTTTGTATGTTAATTCTTTTGAGGTGAATGGATCTTCGGGGATTACGTCAATATATTTCGGGGCAATTAATTCTAGTTTATCGGGATAATGACCGTTTTCGCGTTGGTATAATTCCAAAGCAAACGAGACGCGAAGCAGGTCTCTTTGCATATCCATTCGAGCTTCATCGAATAAGTCAAAACGAAACTGATCAGCAAAATGAAAATAAAACATACAATCAGCTAACAATGTAGAACGGTGTGCAATAAGAGTCTCTCGAATCAGTAATTCCGCCGGACTGTAAATTATTGTTTCCAGATGCTTTATGTCTGCGTCAAATTTGTAATAAAATTGTGTACGTTTTTTTATGTCGTTTTCTTTGGACAGTTCTTCAAACCGTTTAAAGTTTGCCTGAATTCGTTTCGATGCGATATTGTAATCGACAGGTAACGTTGTCAATAACACGAACAATGACTTCAGATATAGCGGATATGAAGCAAAAGATAAACTAAAATTGTCGTTGTTTGAATTGAACAAAACGTCCAATAACCTCATCTCTTCCCATAAGAGAATTTTGTCAGAGATATTAACCGGCTTGGGGATTTTTTCTAATTCACTCATAAATTGGCGTATTTGTTCAGTGCTTGGATTACAATAAGTCAATATTGATTGAATAACGTCTATTCCAGACATTTCATTATTAATACCAAACGATCTTTCCATCAGCGTAGAACTATTCTGAACATGTCGCGCAATACGCAATATACTCACGGCATCATCAAACGCACCGGCAACATCGTTGCGGCTAATTCGTTCGTGTGCGCGAATCACAAAATCCTGACATGCCCAACTCGTATACGTATCATCAGAAAGGAAAGCATACGCTGTGCCGCCTGATGCTTCCCAGTAACAGACCCATTGAGGTTTTTGGGCAGCGGCAGAATAAACTGCCAAAGCATCTTCCGCCTCCGCAACAAATTTAGCTACTTCAGGATAATCTTCTGCACGCCACGGTTTACGACTCAATTCAGATTGATATGGATATTTTTTATTTTTTGCACCTTCTGCTTCACTCAATTTCAGCCAGATTGGTCTATACTCGACCGGTTTTTTTGTCGGATCAATCGACATCGCATTACAAAAAGGAATCCATCTTGTTCTATACCATTCGCCCATGTATGTTCTGTCTTTCGGCAAATCTTCCCAAGTACAACTTTTCAGCCAATAAGACCGCTCTATAACACGTGGTCCGAATTTTGCCATCACCATACGTGATCCGTTATCATCAGGATTTATCAATGTCAATTGTCTATTATGCTCACGCTTAAACGTTCCTTCATAATCAAGTTTCCCGTTATTGTCCAACTTTGTGATTAGCGTTGTCTCCGGCGAAATAATCAGACGCGACGGCAAAAGACAAAAATATAAGAACAACAAAAAAAGAACAAACAATACTAACAGAACATACCACACCCTACGCCTTGCAAACCAAGAACGATTACGTGTAACTTCCGCTTCCAAATTTGTTGACATAATTGAGTCTCCCGTATTTTCTTTTTGTTAAAAGTTAAATTGAAACTACGTCGAATTAGATCATTGCTCGTTTAAGTACCGTTTGCGTTCAACAGTGATGTCTTTGGAATCATCTCCGCCGTCGTCGATTTTATTTTTTCCGAATGAGTAGAGGATGTATCCGTTGTCGATTTTTTTGTATGTTAATTCTTTTGAGGTGAATGGATCTTCGGGGATTACGTCAATATATTTCGGGGCAATTGATTCTAACTTATCGGG
>JAISQS010000615.1 GCA_031274045.1 Planctomycetaceae bacterium
ACGTTCAATGTTGACGCAGTGAAAATCAAGAGGCGGGTTATCGCACCGTATCGAAATCAGTCCGGCGAACCGAAAGATTGGAATGAAACCGAAAACGGAAATTACAGACTAACGTTTCCGTCTAATCTTTGGTCGGACATCACGGTTCCTTTTTGGTCAATGCCGGAAAACACAAATCACCCGACACAAAAACCGGAAAAGTTAATCCGAAGTTTGAGTCTATGATTTTTATAATATTTTATGATTTATGTATTTATCTTTAATTTTTATTAAAATTTGTGGTCATGTAAGTATTTTTTTATATTTTTGTAATGTGCTATTGACGTATTGGTTTGGTGTGTTATGATATGTTCATGTTTATTTCAAAGATACCAAATCGGAACTCGCCGCCTAGTTATCTGCTTCGCGAATCGTACCGCGAAAACGGAGAGGTAAAAAAACGGACACTCGCCAACCTCACAAAACTCGGTCCCGCGATAATTGCCAAAATTCAAGAGGAACTCAAAGGCAACAAACTTGTACCTGTCAGCGAAATTTTTGAGACTACGAAAAACTTGCCGCACGGTGCAGTTGATGCCGTCCTCACCGCAATACGAAACCTAAAACTTGATCAGATAATCGACCCCAACCCATCCCGCCAACGCAATCTTGTTCTCGCAATGATAGCCCAACGCATCTTGTCACCAACATCCAAACTCCAAACTCGGCATTACAGATGTTTGGAACGACACGACGCTCGCACAAGAATTGAAAATTGACACGAACAAAGAAAATGTTGACAGTCTTTATGCTGCGATGGATTGGTTGTTGCTTCGGCAAGATAAAATCGAGCGGCGGCTTGCGCGTCGGCATTTGTGTGAGGGGTCGATGGTGCTGTACGACATCTCGTCAAGTTACGTCGAGGGTGAGAGTTGTCCGCTTGCGAAGTTTGGTCATAATCGCGATGGAAAGGATGGCAAAAAAATTATTGTCTATGGTTTGATGACGGACGATGCCGGTCGCCCTGTTTCAATTCAAGCCTATCCGGGCAACACCGCCGACTCAACAACAGTCCCGGATCAAGTCGAAAAAATACGCGGTCAATTTGGATTAAATTCAATTACGTTGATTGGAGATCGTGGTATGTTGACCGGAACTCAAATTGAAAAATTGAAGAAATACCCGGGTATTTTGCATGTTTCTGTGTTGCGTGGTGAATCGATTCGGCAGCTTATTCGTGACGGTGAAGTGAGCAGATCGCTTTTGGACGAAACGCATCTTGCGGAGATCACGTCTGATGAATTTCCGGGTGAGCGGCTGGTGGTTTGTCATAATCCGTCGCTCGAAATGCGACGGCAAAAACGACGCGAAGAGTTGCTTGTTGCAACTGAAAAATTGCTGACTGATTTTGCGCAACGAATATTAAAACGGCATGATCGCGGGAAGCCGTATTCGGATACTGATATTGGAATTCGTTTTGGCAAGATTGCGGACAAGTATCGTGTTGCGAAGCATTTTGACGTAAAAATTGAGGCTGGTCAAATAACATTTGCCCGCAAGTTAGATACGATCAAACTTGAATCTGAGCTTGATGGATTTTATGTTATTCGCACGAATGTTCCGTCGGTAATTCGTTGTTCGGCGGATGTGGTTCGTGATTATAAGCGGCTTTCGGATGTTGAAAAGAGTTTTCGTACGATAAAGACGACAATGCTTAATATACGTCCGATTTTTCATCGTGTTGGGGCGCTGGTTCGTTCGCATTTTTTGATTTGTATGTTGTCGTATTATGTGGTTTGGCATCTGCGTGAGGCGTGGCGTGAGTTTCTTTTTTGCGATGACAATCTTGCCAAGACGCGGGCAAATCGCAACCCCGTCGAATCAGCAGAACCGAGCGGCAAGTTGAAGATCAAAAAAACAAGTCGCAAAAACATCATACCAAACACAACCAACAACACAGACAAAAACACCAACGCCACCACCATCGCAACCACGACCAACAACTCATGCGAGATCGAGATTCGCATCAAAAGTTTCCCGTCAATTATGAGCGAACTTTCAAAAATATCACGAAACCAACACCACTCGAAACACAGCAACCAAACATTCCACACCACAACAACTCCAACCCCTTACCAAGAAATGTTATTAAATAAAATCCGATCAATAACAATCACGCCATCCCCATCCCCACCGCAATAGCCTTGCAATAGCCCAAGTACGCCGTAACCAAAGTATACTGTGGACAGTACGAACTAGGTCAAAAAATCCATAACCACCTAGCCAGAAAACCCTTGCCAAAAAATCACACTCGAACTTCGGTTTAAAAAAGTTGTTAAAAAAAAGTTCCGGTAAGAAAGAATCGTAGAGACGGGGCGTGCCCCGTCTCTACTTTCTTTGCGCGAAACAAAAAAATCAAAACCTCACAACAGCCCCAACTTGTCCCGTATGCGCCGTCGCTCTTTCTCCGAGATCAAAATCATAATCAACAAACAAACTTGTCCGTTTTCCAATCTTAAAATCGCCGCCAAGTCCGGCGTTGAAATTGTGACGACCAAGATTTACGCCGGTTAAAACGCGGTTTGTTGTTCCGCCGACGAATGACACTTTGGAACTTGCGAAAGAATCACCGCCGATTTGATAGCCGTATTGTAATTTTGTTCGCAAATTTTGGTAGTTGGAATTTATGCCGAAGCGTAAAATTGTTTGGTCAAGGGTTCGGCTTGAAATGTTGATGGGTGTGATTGCGTTTGGAATTGTTACGCCGTCTGCCCAGACTTTTTGGATATCAATTGCTGCCAAAGGGGACAAAACTATTCCGCTTTGCAAGTGTAACGGTTTCAAAAATTCTATGCTTACGTATACTGAATCGCCGTTGTATTCTGCTTTGTTCGTGCCGTTGCGGAGATCGTAGTTTTGGTGTCCGTAGCCCAAAAATGTGTTTGCGATAAAACTGTCAATTTTTGTACGGGCATAAACGGCGAATGTGAAATCGTCGCTTTCAATTCTTCCGATGCCGTTACTGGAACGCGGATTGCCGTAACCGAAAACCAATCCGCCGATAAATTTGTTACTGAATTTTTGATCAACTCCGACCATTATTCCGCCGCCTGTTGTTTTGTAACCGAGTGCGTTGGAATCGTCGTCAACATTTTCGTTACGGTAATAGCCTTCAAACCAAAATTCACGTTTTGACCATTTTGAAGTGGGCAAACATGGGCTTTGACCGCGATAAAGGTTGTCGTTCAAATTACCGGTAGTGAAATTGCCTGCGATTTTTTCGAGGTGATTGAAGACGTGGAAGTATGGACTTGACAACGCCAACTGCATTGAATCGGCGGCAAGTTCCGGTGCGAGCAGACTTGTGATCAATGATTCCAGTTCTTGCTGATTATTGATGTTATGCAAAAGTTGTCGGGTTGGCGCGTCGAGGCTTGCGTAATTGTCGAGCAATGCGGCAATTTCTGTTTGATTATTTCTGAAGTTGTTTTGTTCGGTGTAAGATTCAGCGGAACGTGTGTAGGAATTAATTCCCATGCTCATTGGTGCTGTATCGTTGTCATAAAACGGTGCTGTATCGACGAGCAGTTTTGACGTTGTGAAAAGCGAGTCGAGTTGTGTTTTATTGAGTTGAGTACCGGT
>JAISQS010000706.1 GCA_031274045.1 Planctomycetaceae bacterium
CTTGTTCCGTAACTTGCAAATTCAAGGGACAAATTGTGAAAAAACCTGTTTTTTGTCTATCTAAATCACCCAATCTCCTCAAATTCGGTTTTTGAACAAGTCTATCGTGACTTGTTTTCGGTTGTGGAACAAGTCTATTGTTTGAGTCGTGGTGTGACCGTGAGCTTTATGCGTAACGAATAAGGGGATAAGGGCGCGTGCGGGGGAGCTTCGTTAGTTATTAAGGGAGCAGGAAACTGGTACCCGGTTGCGAATTGGTTTGAGCAATGTTGATTGGTTTTTTATACCATGCAGGGCAACAATTTATCGTAACACGCTTTTATATTTTGTTTTAACGCATCAACAAGAAACGATAAAAGAGCCTTACCTTATTATTTCCAATCCGTTCTATGTTTTCGCGTTGTTACATTCCGCTAGGAATGTAACGCTCGGTAGAAAAAGAACCCCCCGCCGAGTCTTCGCATTCCGTAGGAATGCAACCTTGTGACTTGCCCAATGGTGGCATTTGCGTAATTCGTAATTCGGAATTCGTAATTAGGAGCAATATCTTTAATTCCGAATTCCGAATTCATAATTACAAGAATTCTACCGAGCGATGCAAACCTACGGCTTGCAATGCTAGGATATTCCATTTTGCCACTGAGGTTGTTTTTATAAGAAAATCAGGTTGCAAATAAGGTTTGTTTTTTCTACAGCATCGAGCGCGGCGGGAATTTTACGCTAGAAAAAATCTTTGTCAAGAGAGGATTAAAATGAACCATTTGAGAATACGAACCATACGAAAAATACAAAATAAACGAAAAGAGTTGATGGTAAAATTTCGTTTTTTTCGCCTATTTTGTTTATTCCGTATTCTCTAAAAAAACAAGATATCGAAAGATGTGTAGTATAGCAAGGGCGGGACGCCCGCGTTCCAGTCCGTCGCCGCTTCGCGGCTATTGCCGGCTACGCCGACAGGTGAAGGTTTGGAATATCAACACGATTCCAGCCCCATCTCGTCGGCAGCAAGCTACCGTCGTTAACGTCTCGCGAATGCGTTTGTGATTTGTTGAGTTGTTCAAAAGGGTGGAGTTTTTGAGGAGATTGACATTTTGATTTTCGGATACATAATAAATTTGTGTTTGTGGTGTTTTGAGTTTGGGGGTGGTTGGGTAGATTTGGGCGAGCGGTGGAGACGGTTTTTTGTGTCGTTCAAATTAAATTAAAACAAATTTATTAAGTTTTTAATATGCCTTGGGACTATAGCGACAAGACCAAAGAGCTTTTTACGGCGGCTGTTCAAGGAGAGCAAGGGACTCATCTTGGGGAGATATTGGAGCCGGATGGTGTTGGTAATCATGGGTCGATTGCGTGTGGTGATGCGTTATCTTTTACGTTTCGGGTGGATCGCGATGAAGACCCGTTGAAGGATGTGATTGTTGAGGCGCGTTATTTGACGTTTGGTTGTACATCTGCGATTGCGTCGTCGGAGGCGCTTTGTCGGATTATTGAGTCGAAGCGTTGTACGCCGATTGAGGCGTTGCGGATAACTAATCGTGACATTGTTGAATTTGTTGGCGGATTGCCGGAGCAGAAGATACATTGTTCGGTGATGGGGGCGGAGGCGTTGCAGGCGGCTGTTTTGGACTGGGCAAAAAAACGCGGCGTAAATTTGGCTGAACTTGGGATAGACATTCGGACTCAAATGCAGGAAGAGGGGCGGATTGTTTGTAATTGTTTTGCGCTCACGGAGCCGTATATTAAGCGGAAGATAAGGGAGCTGAATTTGCGGACGATACCGGAAATCATCGGCGCGACTAAAGCAGGCGGCGCGTGTACAATGTGTCAATCCAAACAAGGCGGTCTGCAAGATATTCTTGACGAAGTTTGGGGCAAAACGCAGACTAATAACCCAAATAATCTCTTGCCTATTCTTGACAATATCTCCTCTGCGACGGCGGCAAATCTTACCGCGTCCGAGTTGCCGACATCAACAACTCCGAACCAATCCGCAAACTCACTCAACTCCTCACCCAACTCCTCAACCAACGCCTCAACCAATTCGCCGGAGCAGTTATCTCCTTTTAAGTTTTATCGTCAAGTTGAGGGTGTGATTGATGGGAGTATACGTCCGATGTTGCGGCGTGATGGTGGTGATTTGGAGTTGGTGGATATAAAGGAGTTGGTTGTGTATGTTGAGTTGAAGGGTTCGTGTTCGGGATGTGCGGGGGCAACGCAGACGATAAAAAGTGTGGTTGAGCGGATGTTGCGTGATGGTGTAGATCGGAGGATACGCGTGATTCAGGTGTGAGGTGTTTTGGCAAAGTAACACAAGCAAGATGAGTTAGTTTGTAGTTTTTAGTTTTTAGTTTTTAGTGCTTGTAAAATCGCGTGCTAAGAAATAAGAACTAAAAACTAAAAACTAAAAACTAACTACTAAAAACTAAAATTAGTGTAATTGGGATTCAAATGAAGAATGTTATAGCGTTGGTTCTTGGTGGCGGTCGTGGTACGCGGTTGTATCCGCTGACGAAGTTTAGGGCGAAGCCGGCGGTTCCGATTGGGGGCAAGTATAGGCTGATAGATATTCCGCTTTCTAATTGTATTAACAGTGGGATTGATCAAATTTATGTTTTGACTCAATTTAATTCTGCGAGTTTGCATCATCATTTGCATTCGTTTCAATTTGATTTCTTTCATGGTGGATTTGCTGAAATTTTGGCGGCGCAGCAGACGAACGAGAAGTCGAACTGGTATCAAGGGACTGCGGATGCGGTGCGGCAAAATTTGAGTTATATCAAGCAGCGGAATGTGGATTATGTTTTGATTTTGTCTGGTGATCAACTTTACAAGATGAATTTCCGGCAGATGCTTGAGGCGCACAAAAAGACGGGTGCGGATGTATCGATAGCCGGGCTTCCGGTTCGGCGGAGTGATGCGGGTGAGTTGGGGATTATGCGGCTGGACAGCAATGGGCGTGTGGTTGGTTTTATTGAGAAGCCGAAGTCGGTGGAGGAGTTGGATCATGTGCGGACGGATCCGGAGTGGATTGAGAGTCGCGGGGTGAAGGCGGGCGGCAGGGATTGTTTGGCGAGTATGGGAATTTATCTTTTTAATCGGGACACGTTGGTTGAGTCGTTGGAGAAGACGGACTACAAGGATTTTGGCAAAGAGGTTTTTCCGGCGACGATACGGACGCGGCGGGTTCAAGTTTATTTGTTTGATGGTTATTGGGAGGATATTGGTACGATACGATCTTTTTTTGCGGCTAATCTTGCGATGGCGGGTTCTGATCCGCCGTTTGTTTTGGGTCATCCGGGCTGGAACACGTTTACGCAACCTCGTTTTTTGCCTCCGACGCGGGTTGATGGTGCGACGATACGTGGGAGTTTGGTTGCGGATGGTTGTAATATTGGGGAGTGGGCGGTGATTGAGAATAGTATTATTGGGTTGAGTTGTCAGATAGGGCGCGGGGTGCGGATTCGCAACTCAATAATTATGGGCAACGACTACTATGAAACGGCGGAAGAAAAAAAATCGTTCGCCGAAAAGGGGATACCCCAAATCGGAATCGGCGACAACTCAATAATAGAGAACGCAATCATCGACAAGGCGTGTCGGATTGGAAAACATGTTGTGATTGTCAATCGGGACGGTTTGGAGAATGGCGAGGAGAAGCCTTTTGGCATGATCCGCGACGGCGTAATCTGCATCCAAAAAGAAGCAATAATCCCCGACGGCTGGAAATTATAAACAATCCCGCAGCGCATGATCTAAAATTACCGCGCAGCGGAAAAGGACTGGAACGCGGGCGTCCCGCCCGCCTCTGTGCGTAATAGAACCGAACAAGTTGGAACTGAACGCCAAGACGTGTTGGCAAACGTAAGGTTGGGTAACCGACCGCCGGGCGGTTACGTCGCCAGTAAATCATTATCGCTCGCCGACAGCGGGGGCGGAAAAAGTTATAAGGCAAACGTAAGGTGGGCAACCGACTGCCAGGCGGTTGCGTCGGCGACTCGCCGACAGCGGGGGCGTAACACGCATCAGCAAAACTAATACGCCCAAAACGTAGGGCGTTTTGGTTTTACCGATGCGTGTTCCGCCCCACTGTTTTCGGCTTGCTCCGCTTGCCGAAAACACAACCGCCCAGCGGTCGGTTGCCCACCTTACGATCAACTTGTGTGGTATAGCAAGGCATCCCGCCCGCGTTCCAGTCCACGCCGCTTCGCGGCAAACTCATCGCCAACGTAACCGCTCGGCGGTCGGTTACCTACCTCACGTCACCAACACGTAAACCGACCCATTGCGTTTTCTGTTCTGTTGTCGGTTTAACGTTGAGTGACCATCTATTATTGGGGTCGCCTATCTTTGGGGTGTCAATCTTATTCTTGTCTGTTTCTTTTTGTTTCTTTTGTGTCTCAAAAAAAATAACGCGCGACTTCGCAAATCGATCTTGTTTTGTTTGGATTAAATTGTTATTCTCCGCAATTGATGCTAATGAGTGGGTGAATCGAATATAGATTGGCGGGCGAAGAGTGAGGAGTATACAGACAATTTGAAGTTTTTTTGGAGGAATATGTAATGTTAAAAATTATGGATATTAGCACGAGCGGACTTATTGCCCAAAGAATCCGCATGACATCGATTGCGAGTAATTTGGCGAATATTACTACCACGCACAACGAGTTCGGCGAGGTAAAACCATACGATCCGCGATACGTACTATTTCAAGAAGATAACTCAATCGGTCCAAACGGATCAGCAGGTGTTTTTGTTCGTTCAATTGAGCGGGATGAGTTGCCGCCGATTAGGAAATATGCGCCGCTGCATCCCGATGCCGACGAGCAAGGTTTTGTTAATTTGCCAAACATAAACCTGATTACCCAATTCACAGACGCAATAGAATCAGGACGCTCATACGAAGCAAATTTAGGATCAATAGAAGTAACAAAATCAATGGCAAACCAAACACTACGAATCATCACCTGATTTTGCCCGCAAAAAAAGCAACACAACCCATAAACCAAAGAACAGATCAATAACATGGATGGTATTAGTTATCTTTACGGCGGCGTTCAAAATATTGATTCGTTGATGCCGAAACTTGGAACGGGTCCGCTTGGGGATCGGATGAATCCGGACAGACCGATGACGGATGAAGAAATCAAACGTACTTCATTCAGCGATTTGTTGCTCGGTGCAATTGGTGAAGTAAACATGATGCAAAAACGCGCCGACCAAGCTGTTGAAAAATTGATGACAGGCGGCGAAATCGGCACCGCAGAAGTACTCACCGCCGTACAAAAAGCCGACATAGCATTCAAAATGATGATGCAAATGAGAAACAAATTCGTACAAGCATACCAAGAAATCCAAAACATAAGAGTTTAAAACAAAAAGGCTCGAAGGCAGTAAGGTATACTTTTTATGCTTGAAAATTCCCATTCGCAATCACCATCGCAATAATTTTGTTACAGATATTGATCCCCGACTAACTCGCGCTTTACCAATTCGCGATGTACGACCAACTTCACTTACCTTAATAACTATGCGACAAACGGTATTGGCTGTCTTACGTTGCGGCGAATTTTTTTACGCCCCAACGGGGCAAAAAGCCCATAGCACAGGGCAACGCCCTGTGAAAA
>JAISQS010000066.1 GCA_031274045.1 Planctomycetaceae bacterium
GGCAAGTCACAAGGTTGCATTCCTACGGAATGCGAAGACTCGGCGGGGGCTTCTTTTTCTACCGAGCGATACATTCCTAACGGAATGTAATAACGCGAAACATAGAACAAATTGGAAAAGAATAAGAAGGTAATAAGGTTTATTCCCTGAGGTAATACAATGGCTACTAAGGTTGTTTTGTTTAGAAAAAATCAGGTAAAAATAAGGTTGAGTTAAAGACAGATATTCCGCTGATATACTTTTTGCACTTGAAAATTCCCTTTTCAATTGCAATCACCATGATTTATAGAGGTGCAATGCAATGATTTGTAGAGACGCAAGGCATTGCGTCTCTACTTTGCCCTTTCAGGGCGTTGATACATTGTATTGATACTGTGCTTGATAAAAGGCACGATGTAAATGCCCCACAAAATCCGAAATAATCAGACAATTACAATTTGGCAAAAGAATACAGACTTATAGAATAGGAGAAACAAAAATGGGAAATAATCACGTGCAAGTTTCGCAGGGCTTTCGGATTTTGCTCAGTAGTTTTGCTCAATATATCGCTAACGAATTGGTCAATGAGTTTGGTAAGGACGACTGGTGGAAAGTTGCCGTTCTGGGTACTCTTTACGATGAGCAGAAACGCGGTCTACCGAAATCCGGCGATTTGACGAAACTTGTAAATTCGCTTGACGTTCAGCGTTGTCTTCTGCTGTTTGATCTTCACTGGCAGAAGGTATTTCGCAAGAAGTTGTCGATTGATAACCGCACTTGGGCAAAGGAACTGGTCGGTGTTCGCAACAGACTCGCCCATATCGGCACTGATGACTTTACTGACGATGATACCTGGCGTTCTCTTGATACTATGTCAAGACTTGCCGAGCAAATCGACGCGGAGAGTGCGGAAAAGATACGCGAACTGCTCCGTGAATTTCGGTACGGTTCCGCCGATGGTTCCGCCGCTATTACGGAAGCTTCCGCTGCTCTTGTTGACGTAAAGCCCAAAAACAGCGGCATCATCAGCGTAACTCCTGTCAGCGGGCTTCCGTGTTGGCGTGACGTTATCGAACCGCACCCTGACGTAGCACAAGGTCGTTATAAAAAGGCTGAATTTGCCGCAGACTTAGCACAAGTTACCAGAGGTGAAGGCGCATACGAATACCGCGACCCGGTTGAGTTCTTTGCCCGTACTTATGTGACGGAGGGGATGACGGGACTTTTGGAACAGGCACTTCGCCGCGTCTACGGTAAGGACGGCGAACCCGTTATCCAACTTAAAACAGCGTTCGGAGGCGGCAAAACCCACAGTATGCTCGCGCTCTACCACATGATGCGCGGCAATGTTCCAATTGACAAAATCCCGAATGTGAAACCGGTATTGCAGCGTGCCGGAGTGGCAGCATTGCCGAAAACAAATGTCGCCGTGCTGGTAGGTACTGCCATTGACCCCGCCAAGAGCAAACGCCCCAACAATATGCCCGGCATCACCATCAACACCATGTGGGGTGAGATGGCGGCACAACTGGCAGAGTCGGCAGGCAAACCTGCTCTATATGATTACGTGAAAGAAGCGGATAAAAAGGGCGTGTCACCCGGATCGGAAGTATTGAAGAATCTCTTTGATGCAGCCGCACCCTGCCTCGTACTGATGGACGAGCTGGTGTCATACGCCAAGAAAATATACGGCGTAAACGGCTTGCCCTCAGGCACATTCGATAATTTTATCTCATTCATTCAGGAAGTAACCGAAGCTGCAAGAGCGAGCAAAAACAGCCTCGTAGTGGCTTCCATCCCCGAATCAGACATTGAAATCGGCGGCGAGGCAGGCAAAATCGCTCTTGAAACCATTGAGCATACTTTCGGACGCATGGAGTCCATTTGGAAACCGGTCACCGCAAACGAAGGCTTTGAAGTTGTACGTCGTCGTCTGTTCCTTGACTGCAAAGACCCCAACGGGCGTGATACGGTCTGCGCCAAGTTCAGCCAAATGTACTGCGAAAACACGAGCGATTTCCCGCTTGAGTCAAGGGAAGTGGAATATCGTGAGCGTATGATTTCCTGTTATCCGATTCACCCTGAAGTGTTCGACCGTCTGTACCAGGAGTGGTCTACGCTTGAACGCTTCCAACGGACTCGCGGCGTATTGCGTCTGATGGCGGCAGTCGTCTATGAACTCTGGATGGGCAACGACGCGAGTCTGATGATCATGCCCGGCTCTATTCCGCTCGATGTGCCAAACGTACGAAACGAGTTGACGCGGTATTTGTCAGACAACTGGAACGGTATCGTTGACAAGGAAGTTGACGGCAAAGATTCCATTCCGTTCAAGACAGATAAAAATGTCAGGTACGGCAAGCTGCTTGCCGCCCGCCGTGTGGCGAGAACCATCATGCTCGGTAGTGCACCGACAGGTAGAGAGCAAGTGGTCAAAGGCATTGAGAGTTCACGCATCCGGCTCGGCATTATCCAACCTGGCGAGAACATTGCGATATTCAACGACGCGTTAAGTACGCTCCGCAGCACGTTGTCATTCCTTTACACCAATCCTTCGGGTGATCGGTTCTGGTATGACAGCCGTCCGACACTCCGCAAAACCGCCGATGACCGCGCCACGCAGATATCGGATTCCGATGCGGAGCATGAAATTGAGATACGCTTGCGATCACTTCGCAAGGAGCAGCCGTTTGCGGGTATTCATATCTGCCCCGCGTCATCGCTTGATGTACCGGACGAGCAGACCGCTCGATTAGTCATCCTGCGACCTGCGGATGAGTACAAGGCGAGCAACCCGAACAACAACGCAATCACTACAGTCACGGACATCCTGAACAATCGCGGCAACACGCCGCGTATTTACCGAAATATGCTGGCGTTCATTGCACCCGACCACGACCTGATGCTTTCGCTGGAACAGGCGGTGCGACTTTATCTCGCATGGAAATCCATAAAGGACGACAGCGAGGATTTAAACCTTGACGCGGCGCAAAATCGTGAAACCGCTAATAATCTGATACGAAGCGACGATACGGTTGATGCACGCATAAAAGAGACGTACTGTTGGCTTCTCGTACCGTACATTGACAAAAATACGGATATGAAAACCATCGTTTGGGACACCATCCGAATCAGCGGCGGCAACGACAGTATCATTGCCAAAGCATCCAAACGAATGATTCAAAACGAAGCCATCGTTACGTCATGGGATCCGGCATTGCTGCTAATGGAATTGGACAACGTGTTATGGCGAGACACGGACAACATCAACATCAAAAAGCTGTGGGAGTACCTTTGCACCTACTGCTACCTCCCGCGTCTGTCAAACGTGACCGTCTTGGAACATGCCATCCGCAACGGGCTTAATTCTGCCGAATATTTTGCCTTTGCGTCCGCACTTGATGGTACTCGCTACATTGACCTAAAATTTAATCAATACGTCGGCGCAATTGAACGCTCCGGCTATCTGGTCAAAGCTTCCGTCGCCCAAAAACAACTTGCCGAAGAAAAAGCAAAACGCCAAACGGAAGCAGCAACACGAACGGCACAGGCAGACGGTACAACCATTCATGTAAACAACGGTAGCGAAGACGGCAGTTACATTTACACACCACCCGAAAACAACAACGGCACAGCCGCAGTTCGCGCGAACTCATCGGAACCCGCTGCACCGAAAAAGAAGCGATTCTTCATGTCTGCCGATCTCGACACTACGCGTATCAACCGTGATGTACAGAAATACGTTGAGGAGATAATTCAGCACTTGACATCTGTGGATGGTGCTTCAGTTAAGGTTTCTCTCGAAGTCGAAGCCGAATCAGACGATGGCTTCACACAGCAAACAATGCGGACAATCTCCGAAAATTGCCGAACACTGCAAGTACGTAGCTCGGGATTTGAGGAGTAATCGGATTTGAGCCGAAGCACAAAGTTCTCTAATTGTTCTTGCATGATTTAGGGGATTTGTCACAGGAAGGGATGTGATGGGAAGGGAAGGTAATGGCTTGTAGTCGGAAAGAAAGTTCCGTTTTTTCAAACTACATTCCTAAAAATTTTGATTTTGATTGAGGTTTACATTTGTAAAGAATGCTCCAATTTATAAGCCCTGAAAGGGCAAAATATCATAGCGTAGGGCAACGCCCCATTATAATTGATTGTAAATAACCTTCGCCCCAACGGGGCAATAATATCAGACCAAACGGAAGTTTTTAGTTTTCAGTGCCGATTCGTTAGCGACGAGGGCTTGCCCTCGTTATACCACACGAGTTTTTAAAATGTTTTTTTTGAGAATACGAAACATACAAAATAAACGAAAAGTAATTTCAAAAATTTTTTTAACGCGAAATACACGAAAATACAAAATACGCGAAATTTTAATAAACACAAATTTTAAAATCACTTTCGCGAATTTCGTTTTTTAGCGTGTTTCGCGTTAAAAAAATTATTTCGTCATGTTTCGTATTTTTCGTTTATTTCGTATTCTCAAAAAAAAAGCATCTTAAAAGATGTGTGGTATAACGAGGGGTCAAGCCCTCTTCGCTAACGGTTATTTTGTTTGAAAAATTAGGTGGAAATGAGGTGTTGGCGTGTTGGTGAACCGAAGTTTTCTCCGCTCCCTTTTGGCATTTGCCCTTTCAGGGCGAGAGTTATTGGGGGCGATTTTTCACAGGGCGTTGCCCTGTGCTATGGGCTTTTTGCCCCGTTGGGGCGTAAAAAAATTCGCCGCAACGTACGACAGTCAATACCGTTTGTCGCATAGTTATTAAGGTAAGTAAAGTTGAGCGTACATCGCGAATTGGTAAAGCGCGAGTTAGTCGGGGATCAATATCGGTAACAAAATTATGGCGATGGCGATGGTGATGGCAAATGGGAATTGTCAAGTATAAAAAGTATATATTACATTTTTTATTCTCCGACTAACCGTTTCAAACACTTCATAATAATTGGGGAAACGATATTTTTATTCTACAGCAATTAGCAATTCGTAAAATTTATCTGTACCCAATGCCGGACAGTGTTTGTCGACCAATGTTTTCAGTTTGTCATAGAAACCAATTTCAATCCAATCGTCTATGTTCCCTTTGAAACACCAGCGGTATGCGGAAAACAATCTTTTATCTTCATTCTCCAAAACGAACTTCATTATTGGCATTGCATTTGACGCTTGCACTCGATAGATAATAATTTCATTTTTACGAATGTCCGCTTGAAATTTGTCCTGGAAACGTCGCATCAATAGCGACATTTTTTCCGGCGGAATCTTTCGGTGAACTATAGAACATAAATCGGACAACACATCGGAATTTTCGCTGTCAACAATCGAAGCAATTTTCTTTTGAACATAATCCAGTTCGTCTTCCTTAATAGAACTTTCCCGAATCTTGCGCAAAAAAACTTGTCCGCCCGGACGTTCATAAATATGATAACCATCAGGAATTTTTTTTGGAAGATTTCCTTCCGTCTTCAATGAGAAAAAATATTGGGGCTTTCCGGTTTTCGTTCGACCTTCGTGTAGAAAATAAATTTGTCCCTGACAATTTTGATGAGATATAGGCATAGTAATTTTGAGTTCCCGCACGATTGCAATGTTGCGGCTAAATGGTTATTTTTTGAAAATAAAAAACACAGCGAGTATTAAAAAAGTGAATCCGATAAAATGGTTCAAACGGAACGTTTCGTTCTTGAAAAGCAATGTTGTGAAAGTGGTGAACACAATGAGCGTAATCGTTTCTTGCAAGACCTTGAGTTGCCAAAGGTTGAACGGTAACTGTCTATTTTAAAACCTTGTTATTTATAACAATTAGACTCGTTCCATTACTGCCGTTAGGCGGTTAGTGGTTAGTGGTTGGTGTCGGTGGTATTTGGTGTTGGGGCAAGTTCGTAGAATTTGAATCCGTTGCCGCCTTTCCAGTTTACGGCTTTGCTTATGCCGCTCTGTTCGCCGTCAACTGTTGCTTTGAGCCTCGCCAAACAATGCGTATAACAATGCTCACCAAACTCAATACCAATAAAACGCCTCCCCATTTTCAAAGCAACAGCAGCAGTCGTACCGGAACCAAGAAAACAGTCAAGAACAATGTCGCCGCGTTGCGTCGCAAGATCAATAATTCGCCGCACGAGCATTTCCGGTTTCTTGCTGTTTTTGAATTGAACTCCCCCTTCATTGGCAATCCCCGCATAATTTATGTCAGTCCAAAAATCTGTCAATAACTCCGTCGGAGTCAAAACACCATCAATCTCACGAAGTTTATCCCGATAAAACGACAGCGAACCACCGTTATAGATGTAGATTGGCTGATAATTCTCACGAGGGATTACGAAAATTTTGTTCCTATGTTTTTTGGACTCGTTCATTGTCCGCTTGATCAACCCGGACGGTTTATGCGGATCACGAACAGAAACCACTGAGTCTCTCAACTCCATTGCCAAATCACACAACGACGCATCACGAATAATCTTCCAACCGCTGCCATAACGTTGCTTGACCTCTTGCCACGTAGACATCCCCCAACGTTCATACAACAAATCAGCAAGTTTGCCCAACTCCCAATTTTCCGGCGATTCATTGGGATTTTTGATATAGAGTTTGTAGTTAATGTCATATCCGACGGGGATGCGTTGAGGGTTATAGCAAAGTTGCTCTCTGTTTCTTGCGTACAACAATATGTATTCGGTGACAGTCAAAGGACCCGGATTTATGACTTTGAATCCTGCCGGAGATGCTCGTTTGACGGAGATCATCTGGACAAAATTTCGGCGTTGGAAAATTTCGTCCATGAGAACTTTCAAGTATGCTTGTTCGGCGTTGTCTATTTGGACGTAGATGCTGCCGTCTTCCGTGAGCAACTCTCGTAAAATCTCAAGCCTTGCACGCATAAACGACAGCCAATTAGAATGCTCCAAACCGTCATCATAATATTCAAACGTGCTGCCGGTGTTATACGGCGGATCAATATATACGCACTTCACGCGTCCGGCAAAATCCCGCACCAACGCTTTCAAGGCAAGCAAATTGTCGCCGTGAATGAGCATATTTTGCGAGTTCGTATCGCCGTAATCCAACTCCGGCAAGTGCCGCAACCTTCGCGTTTCCATCACCGTTTCGTCACCCTTGCCAATCCACATGAGTTCAGGCTTCTGCATCTGGTCGTTCTCCGTAATTAGATGAGTCAATAATTTATAATCCATCAACACTCTTAACCGACGACATTTGTTTTCGGCAATACTGCCACTCCGGCACGCTGCAATACCGGTTTAACATTCGGGATTTTGTCAATTGGAACATTGCCGCGCGTCGTGTGGTAGAGTGCGAGCATGCTGTGGTTTTTGCCGTCTCCTGACGCTGTTTTAAGTTGGATAACGGGTTCGCCGTCCTTACCAAACTCATTGACCAATTCGTTAGCAATATATTGAGCAAAACTACTGAGCAAAATCCAAAAGCCCTGCGAAACTTGCACGTGATTTTTTCCCATTTTTGTTTCTCCTATTCGACAAGTCTGTATTCTTTTGCCAAAGTGTAATTGTAAACCTGAACAGATGGATTCCACAATTTCTTCATAGATTCAGGGAGTTTCATCATAATCGCTTTTTGAACTGGTCTGCACCATTGCTCTCGTTCGAAACCACGGATAACAAGAACCAAGACAAGTTTGATTTTATCGGAATTTTCAAGGCTGTCAGGTAAGACATCATTGGTCACTCCAACCTTAATCGCAGAATACAGAGTCAAAGAATCAATAAATTTTTTAACAATGTCCTCTATTTGTTCATCAAAAGCAGAAGTGCTTTCGTGGTTATTGCAATTCGGAAACGATGATTTCGCTTCAATTAGCAATAAGTTCGATCCTGTTTTTCTTACCAAGTCTATAATTTTACTCCCACGAGGCATCAATTGTATTGACGTTGACTCCTCTATCGGAAAGGCATCGTCCGCAATAAACTCCATGCCGCTGAATCGAGGAAATCTGTCATTTGTCATTTTTGAAACTCCTTTCCAGCTCAGCACGGTACAGTTTTATCTGCTCGGCAGTAAGATTGTTCGGAGTGAGTAGATCAAACCGTTCACTCTTATCGGCTTTTACGTTTTCGCCGTTTTTGTATAGCGAGTAAAATGTAACTTTGTCACTGTCTTTGCGGTTTGCATCAAAATAGCTTACAAAAATTTCGCTGTGCGTCGCGATAAATATCTGTACGCCTTCACGCTGGAGTTCAAGCAGAATATCTACAAGCACAGGCATAAGCTCCGGATTAAGGCTGTTTTCAGGTTCATCCCAAAAGAGTACAGAGTTTTTTTCAAGTTGTCCGCTCGTGACAAGCAAACCAAGAAATCCAAGTTTTTTATATCCGCTTGCTTCGTTAGCAAAAGGGATACGAGTGCCGTCGATTTTCAGTGTATAGAACGAGCCGTCGCCCTTGTCCCAATGAATCTTGCCACCGATAATACCAGCTATTTTTTGCTCTATGGTTTTTTGAATTTCCGATTGCTTACTTGTTGGTACATCTTGAGCAGCGATGATGACATCCCTATATACTTTACCAAATCCGGTCTGTTTTTGCTCAATAAAAGTCAACAATCCCTTGGCGTGTTCAAGTATGTCTTTTTCTGGAATATACACATTGCCGTGCGGATTGAACTTTGAGTTAATGACATCATTGTCGTGAATAATTTTTATGCTATCAGGCTCAAATTGAATGCTTGTTCCGAAACAGTCCTCGATGATTTCGTTCAAACCCTTACTGGCAAAACAGCCCCTATAGCCGGCATACATCGCTTTCAACAGAGTTGTTTTTCCTGTGGCATTGCCGCCGATGATGATGTTCACGCCTGGGCAAAAGTCCACGACAAATTCATCCTTGAATACCAAAAAATCTTTTATTTTTACACGATTGATTGCCATATCTATATCCTTCTTTTAATTTTGGCTCTTTTATAGTTTCTTATTAATATGTTAACACAAAAAACGTAATATATCAGTGAATATCTGTCTTTAACTCAACCTTATTTTTACCTGATTTTTTCTAAACAAAACAACCTTAGTAGCCATTGTATTACCCCAGAGAATAAACCTTATTACCTTCTTATTATTTTCCAATTTGTTCTATGTTTCGCGTTATTACATTCCGTTAGGAATGTATCGCTCGGTAGAAAAAGAAGCCCCCGCCGAGTCTTCGCATTCCGTAGGAATGCAACCTTGTGACTTGCC
>JAISQS010000181.1 GCA_031274045.1 Planctomycetaceae bacterium
AGTTTGAACGGAACGCCAAAACGTGTTGGCAAACGTAAGGTGGGCAACCGACTGCCAGGCGGTTGCGTCGGCGCAAGCCGACAACTGGATCGCCAACACGCACCGAAATTTCTATCGCCCAAAACGTAGGGCGTTTTGGTTTTGCCGATGCGTTTTCCGCCCCTCGTTATACCACATAAGTTTGCCGCGAAGCGGCAATCGGACTGGAACGCGGGCATCCCGCCCGCGTTCCAGTCCTTCGCCGCTTCGCGGCAATATTTTTACGTACTCTTTAAAACTTCCGTTAAATATGATGATTCTCCGTAAAATATGATAGTGCTTGCCATGAAATATGATGGAATGAAAAATTGTAATTATCTTATAAAATGATTTCTAAAAAAATTACAAAAAAGTTATAAGTGAGTTTATCGTTCTCATGTTCCGTTCTGATTCAATTTTGAAATCAACAACTCTTAACATGACTCGCTATCAACTGGCATAAATTTCGCGGTAACACAAACAACGGCGGAATATCGGTGGGTCAATTTTTTGTTCTGTAAACAAACTAACAAAGAAGCGGAACAAACAAATCAAGTAAGGAAAGATAGAATTAAAATGAGAGAAAAGTCAAGAGAAGGTTTAAAAAATGTCAAAATAGGGGGTGGGGGCAGTCTATATAATCTCAAAAAATCGACAAATTTTGCGGCGTTTACGCTTGTGGAACTTCTTGTTGTGATAGCGATTATTGGGGTATTGATTGCGGTTCTTTTGCCCGCAGTTCAAGCAGCCCGTGAAGCTGCCCGCCGATTGTCTTGCACAAATCATCTCAAACAACAAGGTCTAGCCATTCACAACTTTCACGACACGTATGGCGGGTTACCGTTGTTTCAAATCGGTCATCAAACCGGAGCAACCGGACATGAAAAAGGGTTAACATTTTTTGGGTTGATTTATCCTTTTTTGGAGCAGCAGGCTTTGTATGAGAAGTTGACTTCGCGGACGCGTACTGTTTCCGGTGTTGATCTCGTCGGGCTTGAGGTGCCGATTGACCAAGATTGGTGGGATTCCTTGTCGAGAGGAGAACAAGACGGATTCGGCTCGGTGTCAGTTTATAAATGTCCATCGCGGCGTTCAGGTATACAGTTTCAGGCAATTGCTGCGGCTTCCGGTCAATTTGAGCCGGGTCCGTTAGCCGATTATGCGGTAGTGAACTGTGCGAACTCAGGCATCTGGGCTGGTATCATGTTGGGAATGATTGGACATACGGCGGCGGGCGAAACTGTCATCAGTATGGTTCGTAGCCCAATTCGTATCAATGTGTTAGACACATCTATAAGTGCAAATAGCTGGCAAGTTCGTGATGCGTTCGACTATATTTCGGACGGTTTGAGTAATCAGTTGTTAATCGGCGAAAAACACATTCCTTCCGGAAAATTGAATACGTGTACAGTGACCGATGGGCAAGTTTGGGATTGTTCGTATTTGGGCAATGACGGTAACAATTATTTTCATATAGGTCGCGAAGTGGATTATACCGGTTCTTATGGTACTATTGCCAGAAGTCCGAGCGATGATGTAGATTTTTCGCCGCAGTCGCCGATGTCTGTGCAATTTGGTTCGTATCATCCAGGTGTCTGTAATTTTCTCGTTGGCGATGGGTCAGTACATGGCATTCCTCCAATAACAGCGGTTACGGTTTTGCGGGCATTAGCTTCCGCCCAAGACGGACAACCCGTGTCACTTCCATAAAATAATCAAAGGACAAATATATGATAAGTTACAAAACTTTTGTTTTTGGATTCGTTTGTTTTTTGTCGGTTTTCGTTGTCGGTTGCGGTTCGAATACGAACATCAAGGTATCAGGAAAAGTCTCATTTGACGACGGTTCACCGTTGACGGTTGGAAATGTTATTTTTGAGAATGAGAAAATTTTTTATACCGGAGCAATTCAAAAAGACGGTTCATTTCGTATGGGCGGTTTGAAAAAAGGTGAAGGAATACCGGCGGGAAAATATCAAGTTGCCGTGTCAAGAGCAATGACAATCGAATTTTCTGGAACAGCCGCCCCGCCAACAATCACCGAACTAATCGCAGAAAAATTCCGCAACACAAAAACATCCGGTCTTGAATTTGATATTCAAAAGAAAACAACAGATATAGAGATCGTTGTCGAAAGACCGTGATATTGCGCTTTGTTGTACCACGTATGGGAGAGGCTTGCCCTCGTTATACCACACAAGTTCGCCGCGAAGCGGCGACGGACTGGAACGCGGGCATCCCGCCCGCCTCTGTGCGTCATAGAACCGAACAAGTTTGAACGGAACACCAAAACGGGTTGGCAAACGTAAGGTGGGTAACCGACCGTCGGGCGGTTACGTCGCCAGTGAATCATTATCGCTCGCCGACAACTGGATCGCCAAAACGTATCGGCAAAACCAACACGCCTTACGTTTTGGGTGTTTTGGTTTTGCCGGTGTGTTTACAGCCCCACTGTTTTCGTCTTGCTTCGCTCGCCGAAAACGCTATTCACCAAGAAAGCTCGGCGGTCGGTTGTCTACCTTGTATGTTGCCTACTTTGGATGTCGTCTATCTTGGCGGTCGTTTATCTTATGTGTTGTCATTATCTTTATCGTTTATTAGTCGTATTGCGTAGTGGGTTATTGATGCGTACAGGATGATTATTGCAAAATAATCGAACGCAAAACTTGTCCAAAAATTTTCTCCTCGCGAGAAATCAAACGTATAATACATGACCAATTTTGAACCGATATTTCTACGGCAAGAAGCATAAATCCCACAGAAAACAAAGAACAAAACCAATAACCGCAACACACACCAAACTCCAACACTTGTCCCGATAAACCTTGCCCTGACACACACCAGAACCATCTTCCAACGTAACCCCAAATGAACCGACACAAGAATCAATAACCACACTCCAGACATAACATGAATTTGCGAGACCAGCATTCCGTTGTCAATATCAAGGAACGCAAATACAGTACCGGATATCGGCACTGCGGTAATAGTTGTCAGCAAGATTGCAACAAGAAGAATCGAATTGACGATGTTACTCAAAATACGGCGCAAACCGTATTTTCCTTTGAAAAAAGTTAAGCACCATCGTCGATTCAAAACATGATGAACAACAAACAAAAACACTAAAACCACCCCCGCAATCTCATGAAACCGGCTGCCTGTACAAGACTTGGCAAAAACCGCAACCATCAGAAAAAGCATAAGACAATCAACAGTGAATTTGTAAATCATCGCAATTCAAGTTTAAGGTTTTTTGGTGTCGTTGTAATTTATTTTGTCCAACCAATTTGCTACGTTCTTTTTAGTCGCATCGGTTTTAATATCTTGAGCACGTACCTCAAATCCGCCGACAATGTTGGCTTTCGGACATAGCTTTTTCATATCGTCAAGACTTCGCCCAAAAGCAGTCCCGTTATGCGTGCAAAACGGAATAATCGTCTTGCCGGAAAAATCATGCGATTCAAGGAACGTGAAAAGAGACATCGGCAATGTCCCCCACCAATTCGGAAATCCAAGAAAAATAACATCATACGACTCAAAATTTTCAACCTTAGCTTTCAATTCAGGTCGCGCGTTATCCTTCTGTTCTTTTTCGGCAATTTCAACCGTCTTGTTGTAATCGGTGGGATATTCCGTTTTGGTCTCGATTCTAAAAACGTCGGCGTTAATACGCTTTTGGATTTCGTCGGCTACAAATTTTGTGTTTCCCGATCTGGAAAAGTAGGCGACAAGAATCTTTTTGCCGTTTGACACCGTCGATTTTTGTTCCGATGCGGAATTATCCGTTGCGTTTTGGACTCCTGCGCTGTTTGGCGTAGTGGAATTTGTAACGCTTTCAACCGGTGGTTTGGACAAATTTGTGGTTTGCCCTTGTTGTTGCGAAGTATCTGATCGCTCGGCAGAGCATCCGGCAAAAACCAAAAGCACCGCCAAAACCAGTAATATTTTTTTCATATCAAAATTCTCCTGTAATTTTTCAATTGTCACATCGAGGACACTAACATCATGCCCTCGCCTCCCACAACACAGCAGATTTCATTGTACGCCGCGTGCAAGAGGTCGCTCATTCTAATTAGCGAATCCTCCATGTCAATACATCAATAGCCCATTACATTTGGAATAACTCACAAGAAAGTAAGTGAAGGTACTGAAGAATATTTACCACAAAAAACACAAAGAATACTACGAAAATAAAGGAATAAAATAAAAACTCCGATTCATCAGACCCCGAAAAGATCAAATATATAACGTAAGGCAACACCCCAATAATAACAAAAACCAATCTGCAAAATCATAATAATCCGCACAAATGGTATTTGTACAGTTTCAATATTTATGGCAATTTGCTTTCACCGATAACCCAACAGTGTGGTACTATACCGAATTTCGATTTCGGTATATTGCGTCGGCTTTTCGGCATTGCGGTGTGTCGTGGTTGCCGTGCGCGGTGTACTATAAATTTCGTTTACGTTCACAAATTTACTTGCGGTTTGCGGTTCAAATTGAGTTATCTTTTTGGGTTTTAGCGGGTCGTTTTTTGTGCATTGCGATTATTGTTAATTGTGATGTGTTGTGTTGCGTGTACGAAAGTTGGTTGTAATTTAACTTTCACGAAAGGATAGAAAAATGGCAATTTTGTCTTTAAATGGTTATACGGCTGGCAACAGCAGTTCGAGTTATTGTGCGACTTGTGGTCGGACGGCTTCAACTGTTTCCAGTATTGGCAAGAGCTACGCGACCTCGTCCGGTCGAGCGGCAAACGGAGATAGTTATTATTGTGCGAGTTGCAACAGCAGCCGCTCTAGCTCCAGCGCAAACTCCTCCGCCCAAACAAGCCGAGCAACATACTCATCAACAGGGCAAACCGTATCCAGCATCTGCCCATCATGCGGTCAAAGAACAAGCAGCACAAATTGGACAAACAGCAGTAACTCAACAAGCCGCTCAACCTCCTCATTGAACACGACGCGAACAAACAACGTCTTCAGATAAAAATAAAAAATAATCACATAACGACAAACAACATCATTGAGCCTTCACCAATACGTGCCGTGTGAGTAAACCGATTCGTACCGTGTAAGTAACTTCCGCGCCCTTAACAGCCGGAAGTTCTTTCCGATTCGCCCCCCTATTCCTCATTAAAACGCTGCACAATAAGGAAAAATAAGAGCGCGATTTCAATGGCAAAACGCGAATAGGTGTAAGACTCGCGGAGTTGATTGTACAAATTTACTGATTGTTTCGGATTTTGTGGGGTAATGTTCTAACGATTTTTTTGATGACAACAGGTGATCGTTTTTTGACTTTCAACAATTGGTGACAATGAACGTAAAGGAAGTGAGCAACCCCGTAGGGGTTCAATATTGATAACCCCGTGCAAACGGAGTGCAGCACGGGGGTAAGGACGTAACAGATGAGCGAACCCCGTAGGGGTTCAACTATCCGGATCGATTTTAATACCTGTACAAGTGACGCATTAAA
>JAISQS010000243.1 GCA_031274045.1 Planctomycetaceae bacterium
TGGGGTCAGGATTGAGGATCTTTTTGTGATGTAGGTTGTGTCTGATTCGGATTTGTTGTCGAATAATTTTCCGAGTAGGTATTCGATATTTTGTCGTGATGTTATGAATTTATTGTCATTACTCGATTTGGCAAGATATTGCGGGTCAAGGAATACGGGCAAAGGATTGTCAATATCCGAAGCCTCCGCAACACGCTCAATTAAATTCCGCTCCATTCGCGTCAACCGATGCGCAAGACAAAGTTCCATAAAAAGAGCAGCCGGACTATCAGCCGTTGTATCCATTCGATAACGCATGTAACGCTCAAATAAAACCGCTATCACAATAAGTGCTATCAACCCAATTATCGTCGCAAGATACGCAAAAAGAGTCTCACTATCGTTTTCTTCTTGAACGTTTCGCATACTTTTCTTCATCGTCACAATATCAGGCTTCAAGACTCCTCTGCCGCGTGTGTTGTTGCGATCTCTTATATCTTTCGGCGGCTTAAATATATTTATACTGCTGCCGGAATCGTCAGTCTGCGGCGAACAAGAAAAGCTACAAAGAATCATCGCCAAAAAAAATATACCAAAAATATAACTAATAATTTTCATCTGATTATAATCGTCTTGCATTCACGAAGAAAAATTATCATAATCGCTCACACGCCTTGTAACAAAATAATTCACATGAAAGTAAAGCAAAATTCTTCACTCGCCTTACTTCATGTGAGTTGTTCCCCAAAATAACAATTACGCAAAAAAAATTACAGAACTTTGTTGTCTGGTCTAACTAATTTTCTAACTAATTTTAACGCTTATTGTGAGTTCTTCGTTATCGATTAGTGCTTTGATTTTTGGCGTGTCGTTTAGAGTTGTTTTTTTCAGGTCTATTGCTAGTGTTTCGTTTTTTATTGTTTCGCAAAATTTTACCAATGATTCACCGATTACTTTTGAGTTTGTTTCGATTCCTACGAGAATCCTGTCTGTATAATTCAAGTTTAACTCCTTCCTTTGATCCTGAATCAATCTCACGATCTCCCGCGCCCGTCCCTCCGATAACAACTCCTCCGTCAGCTCCGTTGACAGCACCACAACACACTCCGTCCCTTGCGCGGCAACCCATCCGCTTTTTGCCTGCAACCGAATTTGAATCTCGTCCGCATTGATCGTCACCTCGCTTTCGTCCGACAATTTCAACGTGATCTTCTTATTCTTGTCCATCTCCGCCAGCAATTTTGCACCGTCGGATTCGCTCAATATTTTTTTCACCTCCGGCAATTTTCCAAGCAATTTTTGACCGAGTTTTTTGAAGTCGGGTTGAATTGCGAAGGTCACGTATTGTTCAAAATCTTCTTTGTCTTCCAACACGCGCAAACCTTTTATGTTTAGTTCATCTTGTACGACTTTGACGTTATCGATGACATCTGATTCCCAGAATGTTTTTGCGGCGTTATCGTTCGCGAACATTACTTTCATTTCGGCGAGCGGCTGCCGTACTTTTAGGTGTCCGTTTGATCTTGCAGCTCGCCCCAATGATACGATTTCGCGCATCAATTTTATTTCGCTCAACATTTTCTCGTTTATCAGATTCTCATCGACGACAGGATAATCTGCCAAATGCACACTCTCCAATCCGCCCGCGTTTATGTCAACTAATCTATGCCAAATTGACTCCGCCAAGAACGGCGTGAAAGGCGCGATCAACTTTGCGACAATTGTAAGACATTCGTAAAGAGTCCAATACGCGTCATTTTTGGACGCGATTTTTTGTGCGTCATCAGTGTCGCCGGAACTCCAGAATCGGTCGCGGTTGCGCCGCACGTACCAATTTGACAAAGCATCAACAAAAGAACTCAACTCACCCGCCGCCGTAAAGTGATCAAAATTATCCATCGCGTTGCAGACGTTCTTTATCGTTCGGTTAATTTCGCCGAGAATCCAGTAATCGAGTTGTGGTCTTGCTTTTATTGAGCGATATGGTTTCGCGGATTTTTTTGCCGACGCGAGACAGAACGGACTCATTTGACCAAGATCATCACGCAACACATCGGGATGCACTAATTTTAACGGCTCAAAACCATCTATCTTGCTGTATACTTCATAAAACGACACTACATTTTGCAGCCTCAAAATAAACTCAGGTATACTTTCGCGGATTGCGGATTCGTTGTAGCGGATAGCTGTCCATGGAGTTTGATTGGAGTAAAAATACCATCGCAAAGCGTCTGCACCGTATTTGTTAAAAATCTCATTCGGCTCGCGGTAATTTCGTTTTGACTTCGACATTTTTTGACCATCTTCACCCAACATCAAACCCAACACAATACAATTTTTGAATGGATGAGGATACGGAATCGGCACAGACGTACCCGCCTTAACATCAACACCGCCATACGGCGCATTTGTTCCGTCAAAGATCATTGTGCTGATTGCGAGTTGGCTGTAGAACCAACCGCGTGTCTGATCGATGGCTTCGCTGATGAAATCTGCCGGAAAGTGTTGGCGAAATTTTGTTATGCTGCCATGCTCGTGCGGGAAGCCCCATTGAGCAAAAGGCATCGCGCCGGAATCATACCAACAATCAATCACCTCCGGCACGCGATACATTCGTTTACCTTTTGCAAACGGCGAATCATACGAAACGGCATCAATATACGGTTTATGAACCGCTAAATCATCACTCAATTCGGGATTGTTTTTTTTGACATTTTCCCAAACTTCGATTCCTTTGATGCCTTGTTTTTTAAGCAGTTCGTCGTATGATCCGATGGCTTCCATTTGTCCGGTTTCTTCGCAGACCCAGATTGGCAAAGGTGTCCCCCAGAATCGTTCGCGAGACAACGCCCAATCTACATTCGTCTCCAAAAAATTACCAAACCGACCGGATTTTATGTGTTCCGGCAACCAGTTAATTTCTTGGTTATTCTTGAGCATTGCGTCTTTGAATTGTGTTGTTTTTATGAACCAGCTTTTTCGCGGATATTGAATCAACGGGTCTTGTTCGGCTCGCCAACAAAACGGGTAGTCGTGGCGATATTGTTCTTGATGAAACAGGATGCTTTTTGATTTTATGTCTCTTATAATTTCTTTGTCTGCGTCTTTAACCCATTTACCTTCGTAGGTTGGAGCGGCATCTGTAAAGCAGCCGTTTGGAGCAACCGCGCAAATTAACTCCGGCGCGCCGCTTTCAAATCGTCCCTGTTCCGCTTTCAAAACATCGAAATCAACTTCACCAAACGCGGGTGCTTGGTGTACGATCCCGGTGCCGGCATCAAGCGTAACAAAATCTGCCGCAACAACACGCCACGCACAAACAACCTCACCGCCGCCTTCGGATTCTTTGAGCTTCCCCTTCAATTTGCCCAAGTGATCATAATAGAAATCAAACGGCGGAATATATCTTTTGCCAACAAGATCGCTGCCGTGAAATGTTGTGATAACTTCTGCGGACGATTTCAATTTAGCCGCAATCGAATCAACAAGACCGCTTGCGATTATGCTGAGCCGTTCGTCTTTGACTCCGTTTTCGTTTGTGAATTGTACGACGGCGTAGTCCAAATTCGGGTTAACGGCAACGAATTGATTACTTGGCAGCGTCCATGGAGTTGTTGTCCAGACGATTAAATCGACGACACCGGTGAAACCGATTTTTGTGTTTACGGCAATAGCAAGCTCTTCGTTGAACATCTTCCAATCGTTGTCGGGCAAAGGGTCAATCAAAGGGAAACGAACAAACAGACTCGGATCGGCAACTTCGCGGTAACCTTGACCAACTTCGCCGGACGACAACGCCGTACCTCCTTGTGCCCACCACCAAACTATTTTGTGACCTTGATATAGGAGACCGCGTTCGAATAGTGATTTGAGAGACCACCAGACGGATTCGACGTAGCTTTTTTTGTACGTTATATATGCTTCTTCGAGGTTGACCCAGAATCCGATGCGTTCGGTTAGATTTTCCCATTCTTTCATGTAGCGGAAAACGCTTTCGCGGCAACGATGAACGAACGGCTCAATGCCATACTTCTCAATCTCCTCTTTGGAATGGATTCCGAGTTCTTTGCAAACTTCAACTTCTACTGGCAACCCATGCGTATCCCAACCGGCTTTGCGTTCACAAAGAAACCCGCGCATAGTTTTGTATCGGGGGTAGAGGTCTTTGATTGCGCGCGTTAGACAATGCCCCGGATGCGGCAAGCCGTTGGCGGTTGGGGGACCTTCAAAAAAAACGAAACGCGGAGCGTCGCGGCGGATTGCGAGCGACTTCTTATATATTGCGCGGTCTTTCCAAAAAGACATTATTGAAAGCTCGGCTTCCGGCAATGAAATATTTTTCGTTTCGGGTTGTTGTTTATTACTGTTGTTATTGTGTGAATTAGCCGGTGATTCGGCTAATTCGTTTTGAACGGAACTCATTATCTCTCCAAATTTGATTTGGCAGTTAAAGTTAAGTAACGGCAGCGGCGCAATTCAATGTCATCATAAAATATTAAACTAGCAAACAAACGCAAGTTTAACAACACGATAATTACGTCAAAATTAAACATATATACTTCAATATACTTTTGCACCTTAAAAATTTCGCCTATTGTTGCGAGAATGAATTTTGTCTATTTTGTATGGCAAATACAAAAAACTAACGTCAAACTTTAATGAGTGCAGAGTACAGCTATTGCGTGGTCGGATGATTTTGCCGCAAAAAAACACGGTCAAATCACAAACAAAAAAACACCCGACAAGCATTCAAAGAGAGGAGTATAGTAACAAGTACAAACATAATGTCAACAAGATCGGCAATTTTCCATACAAGAGCCAAGAAAAAAACACGAAGTGAGAAAGGAGAAAAAATTGACGATTACGTGTAACATTGACTTTTGCAAACAGCAAGGTTAAAGTGTACGGCAAAGAATTTTTCACAAGGAATTATGGTAATGTA
>JAISQS010000253.1 GCA_031274045.1 Planctomycetaceae bacterium
GGGAAGTGAAGTGACTGGACAACAAAAGGCAAGTTTACAAAAAAATCACCCGTTCTACAATACCAATTTCGAACTTACGCCTTAAGTTAATACGTATGGGGCGTTGCCCTACGCTATGATATTTTGCCCTTTCAGGGCGATGATACTGCGAATAAAAAACACAATGTAACACCCCCACAAAATCCGAAATAATCAGGAATTTTTTAGTGCTTATGAAAATTTAGCGTATTTTGTATTTTCGCGTATTTCGCGTTGAAAACAATTTTTAGAAATTACATTTCGTTTATTTCATCCGGTTCGTATTCTCAAAAAAATATTCTTCCTTTACCTTCCATTAACTTTCTGTGAGTTATTGTGGTGTTATTTGTTTCTTTTGTTTTGTTGTCTTTTTAATTGGGAAAGTTTTACTATTTTATCTGGGTTATGTCATCGGAATAATGCGTATTGGAGGAGTAATTGTTTTTACACATTTTGACAAAATATCCAATAATACTGAAATATGCGGACAAATTGATTCGATTACTTATAGCCGGAATAATAGTTTGTTCTGTTATTGTCGTAATGCGCGAAAATGGCGAACTTATTATGTTATTCGTTGTAAACTGAATCTTTAGAGGTTGCTGCGTGGTTTATGGTTTGAGGCGAATCGGACAATGTAGAACATTGCAAAAATAATGAAGTTACAGTCAACAAAATCAAAAAATTATAAATTTACAATGCCATTGAATCAATTTTTAAACTGCCCTCATTTGAGGTTTCGATTGCGTTCGCGAGTTTACTTGCGGCGTTGTTCAATTGGAGTTGGCAGCTTTTTCGCTTTTGCGTCAAGGAGATTCGCGGTACGTTGTGTATATCACGATTTGAAGTCCGTGTTTTGTCGGATGATGTTTATTGATTTTTTGTGGTATTTTGTTGTTCAATTAACACCTGTTCGTAAGGAGACGATCACGTGACCAGGATTTATACTAATGTTCCTTCAATGGTTGCGCGGACAAATTTGACCGCCAACATGGCATCATTGCAGACATCGTTGGAACGATTAAGTACTGGATTTCGTATAAATAGCGGCAAGGATGATCCCGCCGGACTTATTGCTAGTGAGATGTTGCGTTCCGACATGACCGGAATCAAAATGGCTACGCGCAACACCGAACGGGCAAATATGATGATTGCAACAGCCGATTCGGCTTTGAATCAAGTTACCGGTTTGCTGAATACGATTCGAGGTCTTATTACCGAAGGCGCGCAAACCGGTACGATGAGCGCAGAGATGATCGAGGCAAATCAGATGCAGATTGATGCGTCTCTTGACGCGATCAACAGGATTGCTACGCAGACGACTTTCATGGGCAAGAAGCTGCTTGACGGTTCATTGGATTTCGACAAACAAGGCGTGGACAGGAACGACTTAAAAGATTTAGCCGTGAATCAAGTCACGTTTGGCGCAAATAAAACGCCGGTCAACGTCAGTATCAACGTCCGCTCGGCTGCGGAAAATGCTATTTTGTATTACAAAAATCCGGCTTTGACGGATGATATTACTTTGTCATGGGGATCAAATTATGGTTATCAAAATGCGACTTTCACAAGAAATTCCACCGTACAGGATATTGCAAAGATGGTCAATGCTGTCTCCGACGCGACCGGCGTAGTGGCGGAAGTCGGATCGGACGCGATGGCTGGAACAATCATTACAAGCAGTCTCGGCACAAATAACGACATCATAATCACTGCGGGTTCAGCAGGTATAAACGCAGGGAATATTGAAATAAAATATCTCAAAGGCGACTCGAAAGGTGTAAATGTTGTCTATCAAGAACCGATCGAAGAAGGTGCGCCGGCAAAATTGCTCGTCTACTTGCAGACTTCGGAAGAGTTGTCGGCTTATGCGGATGATGTTGATACAACTCCGGGCGTAAACGATAACAACGCCCTAAAATTCATCGCAAATATCAAAGGCGACCAATACAACAACGCGAACATCCAATATGTTGACGGAAATTTCACACAAGCCGCATTCGGAAACGCAGGTCTAAACCCAACCGAGCAGGCGAATATGCCATACGCATATTACAACGACCTCGCAACAAACTCAAAAGCTCTCTTCGGCGATATAAACGGTCTAAATAATTTCGCGTCATTAACAGGCACAGGTCAATATTTCACAATCCAAGCCAAAGCACCCGGAATAGATTTCAACGATGTCGCAGTCACATTCAACGACAGCACCGCAGGAAGCGGTCCGATTCCGGCAGGAAAAAAAGCCGCCGTACAATACAACTCCGAAACAAAACAACTACAAATCTACGTCGATACTACCGCCGGAGCAACTCTGCAAGATGTCAAAGACGCATTGCAACTCGAAGGAAAATTTGAACTACTCCCATCCGATAACAGCATCTTGACAACAGTAGTAGATAAGACTGACGATTGTTACGATCCGTCAGCAGGCTTTGATCCGCTGAATCCAAGTACAGCCGTTGCAGGTTACAGCAATACACACAACAGCGGAGGCGATGCCGGTACTTTGTTCATTGTGTTACCGACAAGCGGACAAATCACTACGTATCCAGACGGCGTAAAACCGGGTCTCACAACTACAGGACTTCAAAAGACAGTAGCGTCACCGGCACCGGAAGAACCGCAGTATTATCTCAAAAGTGCAGACTCAAGTTGGGACGGCTATAATGTCGTGTTTAGTGCAGTAACGGCTGGTAACGCTAATACAGTGACAGTTGCCAGATCAGGACAAAATATTCTTGTTAGAGTTAATGGGACAGTGAGTCATGATGCTATACTCAACGCATTGAATGCGAATTGGTCTGGCAAAGCTGCATTAGGGTTGGGTACTTTGCAGTGGACTGATTCGAATGGTAATCCTGCTGCGCCGACTACTGATATAGATTCAACAGTAGACCTCACTCCTAATGTTACTTTGTCGTTTCCGGCGAGGCCGGTTGCTCGTGATATAACTGCGAATGACATTTTGAAATTGTTCGATTTGGACGCGATGACGGGCAACAATTTGATGTCGGCAAAAGGGAGCGAACGTGCGGCAAGTTTGTTCACAGTCCAAAGAACAGCGGATAACGACGGAACCGGTGCCATCAATGCGTGGCGTTATCAATCAGCAGGTAAAGACACGCCCGCTGATACTACCGATGATGTTTATTCGCGGACGACGACTTCGTATAACAAGGCGTTTCATAATGGTCAAAGCGGCGGTGAAGTTGTTACGACGGCGGCGGAGTTGGTGACGGCTCTTAATAATTCGGCGTATTGGGGACAAAGTATGTGTCCTGAATTGTTGAAGGAGCTTGCGGTTTACAATTCTACCGGTCAATATTTTGACGCTACGAATCCTCCGCCGATAACTGTTCGACTCGCGCCGGGCAATCATGGACTCTTTACGGTTAGTTCGTTTGAGGAGGTTGCGTATTATGGTGATCCGAATAACGGGACGGCATTGCAATTTTTGGGCGATAGCAATTCACCTAGTATCCGTTTTGTTGCCGACAGAACCGCGAATGGAATTTGGATAGACAATACAACAGTGCCGGACACAGTAGATTTTGCACAAGCCGTTTTGTCCGCAACGAACGCCAATGCGAGCATGATTATTGCCGCGAATCAAAAGGGCGGCGCGTATGACGATGTCCAATTCGTATTCAAACGTGTAAGCGAATCCGTTCAATCCGCGACTTCGCCGGATCGCAAAGATGGTTGGGTTGAGTATGATCCGAGTGTATCTTTTGCCGAGGCGCAAGCGACTTTCAAAACTGCCGCCGGTGTTGATATTCCTAACAGTGCGTTCTTCATCAGGTCAAATGAACGAGGCGATTTGTACAACAATGTTGACACGGTTATGACGCTCGCTGATGTGCAAGCTGAACCTGTTGTCGTTACGTATGACAGTAAAACGAAACAGATTCGTATCTCCATTAACAGCGCGGATGCGGCTACGGTTACGACGAATGATGTTATTGCTGCGATCAATAAGGCTGATATTGGATTTACTGCGGAGTTGTCTTATGCTCAAGAGACGACAAATGATGGTTCCGGTACATTTGCCGCGATGGGTTTGAAGGTAGGTCAACAGACGAAGATTGCGGGGACGGGCGACTCTGGCGGACACAAGGGCGGAACTGTTACCGTGTGGATGACAGACCAACCGGACGGAACCGACGCAAACGGCAACACAATCTACCGCGCACCGACTGCCGCAGACGCTGCAAGATTGATACGTGCGGATCAAGTTGTCGGGCGAATGTTCAACGCAAGAAATTATTCGACCGGTGCCGCGTCGGGAACGGGTGCGATTGATTTTGTGAATGACGGACCGATTGTGACTAGCGGCGGGCTTGTTGAGCGTGGTGCTTTGACTGTACATTTTCCGACAGATGCCAGTGGTCGCATAATTACGACTGCCAAAGAATTCGCTGATTGGTGGGATTTGCAAGACCCGGCTGTTGTTCAAAATATATCGGTGAGTATTGTCAGACCGACGGGTGCGGTTTGGGACGAGTGCGATGATCCATACGGGTATGGGCAGCTTGAGCCGACTGTCGAACTTGGCGAATGCGATGAGTTGATTGTGAATGATATCAGGTTCGTCGGTTGGGATGATTTTGTTGAAAAACAAGAATACGTTCCGCAATACGCATCGGGCATAATGTCATCGGACAACGGAATAAATTCGTCGTACAAATTGACGGCGTTACGAATCGGCAGCGCGTATAACGGCTACACGATACAGTATGTAAATGATCCTTCCGTCACGGGATATTTCAATGATAACTATGTTATTGGTTCTGATGGGAATCCTTGTGATGATGATGTTTGGAATGGTTTGAAGGTGGACGATTACGGCAATCCGATTGTCCCGCAGACTTATTCGAATAATGGTATGTATCTGGAGATTGATCCGGTTACGAAGATAATTTCGTTGCATGTTCGCGAGGGGATTACTACGGCGAAGGATATTGAGCAGTTGATTGAGTCTGATCCGTACACGCGTAATTTGTTCAAGATTGATCAGCTTGGTGACGGGTCTGGAGTGATTTCGCTTGAGGATGATACGTTGTTGACGAAAGACGGAACGTTGCCGCCGAGCAATTTGAACGGTGCGAAATTATTGTTCGGGTCGGATGCGACAGATTATTATTTGACGTTTAAGTCGTTGTATTATGGTAGTGATCAGTTTGTTGATGTTCAGGCGACGGGTTTGAATGGCGGTACGACGTTGTTTAAGTTGTATGATCGTGATGGGAATATTGCGGAGAAGGTTTACGGGCGTGATGTTGACGCGACGATAAACGGGATTGCCGCAGTGGGCAAAGGACTAGCGGTATCGATCAATACAGCAACGATCTCAATGGACTTCACAATGTCCGAAGCCGCCGCGACGACAGACGGATACTCAACAAATTTTGTTATTACCGGCGGAGGTGCGACTTTCCAGATAGGTCCGAATGTTGTCTCGAATCAGCAGATCAATCTTGGAATACAAAGTGTCAACACGACAAAATTGGGCGGTGCGTCTGGTAAGTTGTACGAATTGGCAAGCGGACAAGATGCGGACTTATCGACTGATCCGAACAAAGCGGCTCGGATAGTTGATGAAGCGTTGTTGGCGATAACGTTGATGCGAGGTAGGCTTGGGACTTTGCAAAAGGCAACATTCGAGTCAAACATAACTGTATTGCAAGACACGCTCGAAGCAATAACGGAAGCGGAAAGCCAAATAAGAGATGCCGACTTCGCCGAAGAAACCGCCGCCCTAACAAGAGCACAAATTCTAGTACAATCAAACATAAGCACACTAGGAATCGCAAACCAAATACCAAACTACATGCTAGGTCTAATCTCACGATAATAAAGCTCAACAACCACAAGATAACCGACCGTAAAATTAGCTGACCGTTTGCTAAACGGTAACGTAAGGTGGGCAACTGACCGCCGGACAACAAGGTGGGCAACCGACCGCCGGGCTTTCTTGGTGAATAGCGTCGGCGCAAGCCGACAACTGGATCGCCAAAACGCATCGGAATTTCTATCGCCCAAAACCAAAAAACGCTAACGTTGTATGGGCGAGGCTTGCCCTCGTCCCCAAGTGGCGGAAAACGCACCGCCACCGTAAGGTGGGTAACCGACTGCCAGGCGGTTACGTCGGCGCAAGCCGACAACTGGATCGCCAAAACGCACCGGAATTTCTATCGCCCAAAACCAAAAAACGCTGACGTTGTAGGGGCGAGGCTTGCCCTCGTCCCGAAGGGGCGTGAAACGCTTTGATATACCGAAATGAGTTTTTTTTGCCA
>JAISQS010000256.1 GCA_031274045.1 Planctomycetaceae bacterium
CCTACACATCTACAACAGATACAACGCAAGCGAATCAGAACCAAAAGAATCACAAGAATTGCTAAACCGAATAATCGACATCATAGAAGAAAAAGTCAACAAAAAAAATCACCCAAAAATTCCAACACAAAAATAAACTTTCGGCGGTAATAAATGTATGTCTTTACTGAAGGCTTGAGGCGTTAGTCATGGAGGCGTTGGGTTCGCTGCCTAATGCCTTCCCGCCTAACGCCTCACCTGCCAAACGTCATTTTTATGACCGCCGGAAGTATTATATTCCTTTGTGTTCTCCGCGTTCTTTGCGTCTCCGCGCGAAACAAAAATTATATTTCGCGCAGAGACGCGGAGAACGCAGAGGAAGGAATTTTATTTTTTTGTATTCTCTGCGTTCTTTGCGTCTCCGCGCGAAACAAAAATTATATTTCGCGCAGAGGCGCGGAGAACGCAGAGGAAGAGAATTTTATTTTTTCGTATTCTCTGCGTTCTTTGCGCCTCCGCGCAAAACAAAAATATATTTCGCGCAGAGACGCGAAGAACGCAGAGGAAGAGAATTTTATTTTTTCGTATTCTCTGCGTTCTTTGCGCCTCCGCGCGAAACAAAAATTATATTTCGCGCAGAGACGCGGAGAACGCAGAGGAAGAAATTTTATTTGTGTAATTTCTTTGTGTCCATTGCGCCTTCGTGCGCAACATTCTTAAAAAAAGTTGCGTATGAAGGCACGAAGAACACGAAGGAAGGAATTTTATTTTTGTATATTCTCCGCGTCTCAGCGTGCAATATATTTTGTGTTGGGAGTTGTATTTTTTTTTTTATTTTGTATTCTGTTTCGCGTTTGTTGCTGAGGTTCAAATTTTTAATGGTTATGTGGTGGTTTGATTTGAACGTGATTGTGCAAGAAACATAAAGATAATTTTTAAACTGTCACTGACTCAAAAAATTTTAATCAACACAATGGGATTGTTTTCTCGAATTAAGGGTGCTTTGACCAAAACGGTCAAGCTGTTGAACACGGATATACGTGATATTTTTAAATCATCCGGTCGTCTTGTCGATGAGGAATTTTTGGGCGAGTTGTTCACGATGCTCATCAAAACAGATATGGGTGTTGACACCGCCAAAGAAATAGTTGACGAAGTGCGAAAACAATTTCGCGGGCGCGTCGTACAAATGCAAGATACGGTTGATTTGATCAAATCAAAATTAAAACTCCTCATGACTCAACCCGCCGCCCCAATAATCTGCGCCGAAAATCCACCAACAATTATCATGGTCTGCGGTGTCAACGGCAGCGGTAAAACGACAACTATTGCAAAACTTACTCAGATGTTTATTTCTGAAAATAAAAAAGTTGTACTCGGTGCGGCGGATACTTTTCGCGCGGCTGCTGTTGAACAACTCACAATTTGGGCAAATAGACTCGGCGCAGAAATCGTAACAGGAAAATCAGGAAGCGATCCCGCAAGTGTTGCGCATAAAGCTGTTGCTCGTTCAGTCGAAGTTGGCGCGGACATCTGTATTATTGATACCGCAGGCAGATTGCAGACCCAAAAAAACCTGATGATGGAACTTGAAAAAATCAAAAAAGTAATGGGAAAACTCGTACCAAACGCACCGCACGAAGTAATACTAATCCTAGACGCAACAACCGGACAAAACGGAATCAGCCAAGCAAAACACTTCACCGAATCCGTAAAATGCACCGGAATAATTCTCGCAAAATTAGACGGAACCGCAAAAGGAGGTGTCACCGTAGCAATACGAAAACAAATGAATCTCCCCGTCAAATTCGTAGGTCTAGGCGAATCCGCAAACGACCTCGCGGTATTTGATCCGAATGAATTTGTTGATGCCTTATTTGACGAATAAAAAATCTCACAACTCCACACAAAACATTTAAACACTTTAACCGTACTCCTTGATCTCTTACTTAACTTACTTTCGTTTTTTGTCTGTTCGATTTAATAACCAATTAACGTACAATAAATGTTATGGCTAAAAAAGCAGTTACCGCGAAGGCGGATCGTGTCAAGAAAATTGATGCTGTTTTTAATAAGAATCCTGAATTGAAAAATGCTGTTGCTCAAATAGAGAAGGCGTTTGGTGAGGGAGCGATTATGCCTCTTGGTCTTGATCGTACGCCTAGTCTTTCGGGGATACCGACTGGTAGTCTTTCGCTTGATCTTGCGCTTGGTGGTTTTGGGGTGCCTCGTGGTCGTATTATTGAGATATTCGGACCGGAGTCTAGCGGCAAGACGACGTTGACGTTGCATGTTGTTGCGAATGCTCAGAAGCCGGGTGGGATTGCGGCGTTTATTGATGCTGAGCATGCGCTTGATCCGAGTTGGGCGAAGCGGTTGGGGGTTGATCTTGAGAGTCTTCTTGTTTCGCAGCCGAGCAGCGGCGAGGAGGCAATGCAGATAACGGAGATGTTAGTTAAGTCGAATGCGGTTGATGTGATTGTTGTTGATTCTGTGGCTGCGCTTGTGCCGGAGAAGGAGTTGAAGGGTGAGATTGGTGATTCGCATGTCGGTTTGCAGGCAAGATTGATGAGTCAATCGTTGAGAAAACTTACAGGGGTAATTGCCAAAAGCAAGACATGTGTAATATTCATCAATCAAATTCGTGAAAAGATTGGAGTGATGTTCGGTTCGCCGGAGACAACTCCGGGCGGGCGCGCGTTGAAATTTTACTGTTCGTGTAGAATTGACGTGCGGCGAATAGGACAATTGAAAGAGGGAGAAGAAGTAATCGGACAAAGAGTCAAAGCAAAAGTTGTAAAAAATAAAGTTGCGCCGCCGTTTCGTTCTGCTGAATTTGACATGATGCACAGTTGCGGCATAAGTTACGAGGGGGATATTCTCGACCTTGCAATCGCGCAAAAAATCATAGTAAAATCCGGCGCATGGTTCAGATACGGAGATCAACAACTAGGTCAAGGAAGAGAGAAAACAAAATTGTTCCTCAAAGAAAATCAAAAATTCACCGAAGACCTAAAAAACGAAATCAACGCAAAAATCCACGAAACAGGCTCCGAAATCTTCAGCAACAACGACGCAAACGAAGAACAAGAGGAAGATATCAACGAAGAAGATTTATAAATTGACTTGACATAGTTGAGCGATTCAACCGGCACAAAGTTTCGTGATTGTTCGTGCATGATTGTTGGTGGAATTTTCCACAGAAATATGAGTAAAGGTAATGGAAGAATTTTTAAAACTTCCATTACGGGTCGAGGTGCAAGCATTCGCGGGACATTTTTTGTTTGAAATTGTCATTGTGTGTCCTACCAATGTCTGCACACGACCACTCAATATTTACGTATAATGTTCGTGTGTATGTGAAAAAAATAATAAAAAATTTAAAAACAATAGATTGTTCATGATTACCTTCGCGTCGTTTCCATTTTCACTATTAGGAACAGTTTTATTATTACTGTTATCGTTTGTGTTTCTATATCGGTTGCAAGTAGGACAAAATATGATTTCGCTCGTACTATCTCTATGTTGTGCAATTGTTTATTGCTCTACTGGTTCATGGGGATTGATAATTAGCGTTTTCTTTTCTTACTGTATTTTATTTATATTCCAATGTCATTGGATTCAAGTTATCTCGGCAAAAGAAATGTTACGAATCGAATGGTTGTATTATTCAGCCGAAGTAGAATTGATTCCTGTAGTCTTGGAAGATTTTTTTCCAATCAATCTGGAATTTTATGATTCAGCAACACGGCAATTGGAATCATTTGGTTTTCGGTTCTTTGGCGATTACGAAAATCTTGCTCATACTAAGGCATTTCCGGAACAGAGAACTTGTTTTCGGTTTCTGATCAATACAGAATGTGATGTTGTCGCTAAGATTTTTCACCAACGCGTTTTGAACCCCAAAAATAGTCTGGCACCCAAAAACGATTATATGCTTGTCGAATTTGCAACGGAATTTGACGATAACACAATTTTATTGACCGCTAATGCTGAAGAAGCCAATCCGCTTCGCTTGATCAAGGGGATGATTTTACAATATATGCCGCATGAAACTCCTTTGGACGAATTACTCAGTATTCACGAAACAAAATTCCAGCACATCTGCGAACAAAATAATACGAAACCGATTGAAGTAAAAACATTCTCTGATTTATCTGAATACTGTGTAAGAGAACATGAAGTACTTGTTCAAGATCGTCGTAAAAAAGGCGGTTATACCAATGAAGAACTTACACGTCTCTTTGCATACCATTCGGAGTTTCCGTTTGAGAAAGTAACTTTTAAAAAAGCCTATCGTAAATATGCTCAAAAAATTGTAAAAAAATACAAATCATCCTCGTTGCATTATCGGATCTATCACAACATTAAACAAAATATTTTGTTTTAAAAACTTTTGATCCTGCTTCTCTTGGCAGGTTTGATTGTTGTATGTCCGGCTCAGGAAACGGTCAAACCGATTTATTTTGGACAAATCGTTTAGGTAATATATCAGTACGTTATACGATAGAACGGAATACCAATACGTGTTGGCAAATGTTATCCGTCACGTCTTGGCGTTCCTTCCAA
>JAISQS010000309.1 GCA_031274045.1 Planctomycetaceae bacterium
AATATCATAGCGTAGGGCAACGCCCTACGATAATTGATTATAAATAACCTTCGCCCCAACGGGGCAACAATATCAGACCAAGCGGAAGTTTTTAGTTTTCAGTTTTAATATAATCCTTATAGAAAACTCACTACTAAAAACTTCCGTTGTTGTTGATATTATTGGGGCGTTGCCCCGAGTGGTGTTCGTGAATCTTTTTCGTAGGGCGTTGCCCTACGCTAAAGTAGAGACGCAATGCATTGCGTCTCTACTTTCAGGACGTTGATACTGCGAATAAAAGACACAATGTAACACCCCAACAAAATCCGAAATAATTAGGAAAATTTTTATAAAGTTTTTTTGATTAAATTTTTTAATTCTCTCTTTTTTAATTCATTTTTTTTGCGGAATTTTAATTGTACGATGTCGTAGTTTTTATTGTCGGCGGCAATGAACGGATCGAAACCCAACGGTTTTACTTCATCCAACAAAACGGCATTTTTATCAACATACAACTCTACATAGATTGCGTCTGTTCTTTTTGTGTGAATTTTTATCCATGGGATTTGTTTTGATTCATCTGAGGTATCGGTTTGTTGGTTTTGTTGTCCGTTTTTGTATATTGTGACTAGTAGTTTATTTGTCCAGATGATTTTTAGTTTGGGGTCAATTGATTTTATAATTTCTATAATTTCTGTTAGTAGAGTTGTTTCCCATGCGGGTTTGTTGTTGTCGATGAAACCTTTTGGCAAAAAATGCCACTTCTCTCCCAACACTTTCCATGGCATTAAATCTTCCGGATTTTTGATTGATGGTTTTGCGAATTTTGCAAATTCATCAATTGCTATATCAATAAAAGTCCAGAATTCAGGTCGGTCAATTTCATGGTACGAATGAATTTTCAGTTCTATTTCTTGCCAATGTATTGTTTGCCGTGTTACTTTGACTCTTGGTTCTGCGCCGTGCAGCGGTATGTCGTCTGTTTCGTTTAGCGGCTTAATATTCAGGTCTTTTGTGAGTTGTATTCGATTGAATGTTCCTCCTGCGGTTCTGAATTTGATTTTTAATAACCATTCATCCGACGTGATTGCCCGCATAAACCAACCTAGATTTTTTCTCTCCGTATAAATTTCTACAACCGAACGATTATTCCAATTTGTATCGGCAAATTTCTCTGTTGCTTCGATTCGTTTAACTATATCAAGTAGAATTTGTCCATCCCATTTTGCGGGATTTCCGTTTGTGCTGATTCGATCTTGTGTGTGCCATTTTATTCCGTCTTTTTCCCACGGCAAACTTGTATCGATTCCAATATCGTCAAGTGAAATACTTTCAACTTGCTCTTGTGTTTCTTTGGAATACGGCGTTCTTGTTTCGTATATTCCGTTCTTTAAAACAGGCGCGAGAAATTTTGCCGTATAACTCTCCACACCGCAACTCACCAGCTCCTCCGGCAACCCCTCAAATAACAAATAACCACCGGCATCACCAGCCTCCGGTCCGAGATCAACAACCCAATCCGCATTTTTGATAATGTCAAGATTATGCTCAATAACTATAACCGTATTGCCGAGATCAACCAACCGATGAATAACGTACAATAATTTGTGCATGTCCTCAAAATGCAATCCTGTCGTCGGCTCATCAAGCAAATACAACGTCCTGCCGGTATCAGGGCGAGCTAATTCTGATGCCAATTTTATTCTTTGAGATTCGCCTCCGGACAAAGTTGGCGCGGCTTGACCGAGAGAAATATAGTCCAGCCCAACATCACAAAGTAATTGCAATATCCGATGAATTCGCGGAATATTCGCAAACAACTTCAACGCATCACCACAAGACATCTCCAAAATATCCGCAATCGAATAATCTTGATATTTTATGTCAAGCGTCTGCCTGTCATACCGTTTTCCGTTGCAAGCGTCGCACGTAATCCATACATCCGGCAAAAAGTGCATCTCAATTTTTATCTGCCCCGCACCTTCACATTTTTCACAACGACCATCGGGTACGTTGAAGCTGAAACGTCTCGCGGAATATCCGCGAACCCGCGACTCCGGCAACATCGCAAAAAGCTCACGAATAAAATCAAACACACCGGTATAAGTCGCAGGATTAGATGTCGGCGTTTGACCAATCGGCTGCTGATCCACACAGATCATTTTGTTCAGATGCTCCGCTCCCTTAACTGTAACAGAATCGATTTTATCATGCGTATCATTGGAGTTCTTTTGGAATATTTTTGCAAGCGTTTTCCGAATAACCGCATTGACAAGAGAACTCTTGCCGCTGCCGCTAACACCAGTCACAACACTCAACGCACCAATCGGAAACGAAACATCAATATTTTTCAAATTGTGTTCTTTGGCACCAAAAAAAGATAACCATTCCCGCTTAATTTCGGGAACGTTTTGGGGCGTTTTAATTTTTTTGGAAGACACTTTTTTTGACACAGTGAAAATATAAATGGGTTGTTAGCGTACTATGAAGTTCTGTAATTGCTGTTGTTGATTTTAATATAAAAAAACAACCTGCAATCTAAACTGATCAATCAATAATTACAAAACTTTGTACTAATATTTTTTGGTTGTTTCGTTATATAAAAGTCCGGCGTTGGTTATCATTTTTTTGTCTTGTTCGGGATTGATTCCGTTTGTTGTGAGATAGTTTCCGGTCATTAGTGCGTCCGCGCCTGCATGAAAAAGTTTTTCGCCTTGTTCCGCGAAAATTTTTGGTCTGCCGCCGCAAATTTTCAACGACGCGTCCGGCAACATTATCCTGAATAAAGCAATAATCCGTAACCCCTCCTCCACACTCAACGGCTTCAATCCCGCAAACGGAGTGCCGTTGATTGCGTTGTAGAAGTTGAGCGGAACGGATTTTACTTTGAGTTCGTTGAGTGTTTTGGCAAGTTGGATTCGATCTTCCCACGTTTCGCCTAATCCAAATAACCCGCCGCTGCAAATTTCCCAACCCAACTCAAGCACTCGCTGAATTGTCGCAAGCCGATCACGCCAGCGTTGCGTCGTGCAAATCGAAGGATAAAACCGCTCCGATGTCTCAAGATTATGATGATAATGTTTAAATCCGGCAGCTTGTAAACGAATAAGCGACTCGGAATCAAGTTGCCCGAATGACGCACAACAAAGAGAGCATTTTTGATGACGGAATTTTTGTAACGATAATTCTTCCGCCGCAATTAAAACTTGATCAAGATCAGAAGTAGACAACCGACAACCACTCGCAACCCAACCAACACGCCGCACCCCGTCGTTCCAAATTTCAAGCGTCGATGAAACCAAGTCCGCCGCACCACGCAACGAATACACCCCAACATCCGTCGAATAATAAGCACTTTGCGCACAAAAACGACAATCCATCGCGCAACGCCCGCTCTTTATATTCACAATCGCACAAAGATCAACATTGTCTTCAAATGTCGCCCGCCGCAACCGCTCCGCCTCCGCCAACAACTCTCCAAGCGGAATATGCTCAATATCATAAGCTGATAATTTCATTTCTCTCCTAAAATAATTTTAATTTTCTATCACACTTTTTCTGCAAATAAACTGCCGCTCCGTGTTACTGCTCGGTGAGCATTCGGCTATCTTGCGTTTAGTTTATTTAGTATTTTTCGTCTGCTTCGTTTATCAAAAAGTCTCTTTTACATTCTCATGTCTGTAGGTCAACACGAAATTATAACAGAGATTTCGCAACAAAAGTATAAACTTGCGAACCGAACCGTAAATTATATTTTATTTTTTGTTGCGCATAAAGTCACGGAGAACACAAAGGATTTTTAAACGGATTCTCTGATCAATATTGGACAACATTGGAACAATTGGACAACATTGGAACAGATTGGACAACATTGGAACAGAACAAATCGAGATGGCTCTTTTTTAACCAGAAGTTCCAGCAAAAAAGTGTCATTTTTTTGCTGGAATTATTTTTAATAGGAGGAGTTATGCCATTTTTTGGGCTAAAAAATGTAGACATGTAATTTTTGTTTAATGCTTATTTGGTGCTATTGACAGCGGGTTTTGGTGTGTTATATTATACACATGCACGTCGCAAAAATACCAAACCGGAATTCATCGCCTACCTACCTCCTCCGCGAATCGTACCGCGAAGGCGGAAAGGTGAAGAACCGCACGCTTGGGAATATCACTTCGCTTGGAGTTGAGAAAATCGCATTGATTGCTCAAGTTCTCAAGGGCGAAGAGTTGGTTCCATCCAGCGAAGCGTTCGATATTGTTCGCACTCAGCCGCATGGTCATGTCGATGCGATTCTCACAGCGATCCGTCACATTGGGCTGGACAAAATGATTGACCCGCAACCGTCGCGTCAACGAAATCTTGTACTCGCGATGATCGCTCAACGCATCATCGCGCCAAACTCGAAACTCGCAACCACCAGCGAATGGGAGAACACGACGCTTGCCCGCGAGTTGAATATTGACACGAAAAAAGAGAACGCCGACAGCTTGTATGCTGCGATGGATTGGCTGCTAAAACGGCAAGATAAAATTGAACAAAAACTCGCCAAACTTCATTTGTCCGAGAAGTCGATGGTGTTGTACGACATCTCGTCGAGTTATGTCGAAGGGGAACATTGTCCGCTTGCAAAGTTCGGGCATAATCGCGATAAAAAAGA
>JAISQS010000433.1 GCA_031274045.1 Planctomycetaceae bacterium
GTGGGTGTTGTGTTTGTGTTGAGTTTGTTTCAATACGAACGTGATACCCACGCTTTAGTCATTTTAAACTTTCATACAATAACACAAAGAACATACAAAGAATGTTTTTTTGAGAATACTAAGCAATCAAAATATATGAAACATAACGAAATAATTTTTTTAACGCGAAACACGCTACAAAACGAAATTCGCGAAAGTGATCCTTTAAAAAGTGTTTATTAAAATTTAGCGCATTTTATATTTTCGTGTATTCGCGTTAAAAATAATGTAATATACTTTTTATACTTTCAAATTCCCTTTCGCAATCACCATTGCCATAATTTTGTCACCGATATTGATCCCCGACTAACTTACGCTTTACCAATTCGCGATGTACGCCCAACTTTACTTACCTTAATAACTATGCGACAAACGGTATTGGCTATCTTACGTTGCGGCGAATTTTTTTACGCCCCAGCGGGGCAAAAAGCCCATAGCACAGGGCAACGCCCTGTGAAAAATTGCCCCCAATAACCTTCGCCCTGAAAGGGCAAAAGCCAAAAGGTGGCGGAAAAAACTTCAGTTCACCAATACGCCAAAACCTCATTTCCACCTAATTCTTCAAACAAAACAACCGTTAGCGAAGGGGGCTTGCCCCCGACAATCGTGTTGATATTCTAAACCGTCACCCGTCGGCGTAGCCGACAATAGCCGCGAAGCGGCGACGGACTGGAACGCGGGCGTCCCGCCTGCCTAAGTGCATTAGGAAACCGAAGAAGTTTGGAAGGAACGCCAAGACGTGTTGGAGGATATTTGCCAATCCGTTTTGGCGTTCAGTTCCAACTTGTTCGGTTCTATTACGCACAGAGGCGGGCGGGACGCCCGCGTTCCAGTCCCTCGCCGCTTCGCGGTAAACTTGTGTGGTATAACGAGGGCATCTCGCCCGCGTTCCAGTCCGCGCCGCTACGCGGTAATTGTCGGATTAACGCCGACGCTATTCACCAAGAAAGCTCGGCGGTCGGTTGCCCACCTTACGTTTACCAACACGTTTTGGCGTTCCGTTCTTTGACTTATGCGATTAGGCAATGATGTATTTCTCGGCTGGCGTTCCCGATTCTAACGACTCAATCACTGCATCAATTGCCTCCTCGCCGTCAATATGTCCAAACCACCAATTGTCCGGATAAACCACCAACGCCGGTCCTCGATCACAAACCTTCAAACAACTCGTACAAGAAACAACAACATCACTCATTCCGCGATCCGAAAGTTCTTCTTGTAAATATTGCAAAAGTTGACCTGCGCCTCCTTTGGCGCATACGCCTTGTGGTGTGCCGTTCATGCGAAACGATCCGCATACCAAAATATGCCGCAATGGTTTTTTCATTTCTGTTTTGCTCCTATATTTGTTAAATTTTTTTAACGTTTTTAATTTTTAAAATTTTTGACAACTCACTCGAAGTTCTCACAATTCACACGAATTGTAACAAAATACGTCTGACTCAAAATTACGTAATTACCAGACTTATTCCATTATTAGGCAGGAAGGCAGAAAGGCGAGAAGTCGATCAAATTCCTAATTCCTAATTCATAATTCCTAATTCATAATTCCTAATTCATACCTGCGGCTATTAAAAATATCAACCGCATCCATCACCTCGTCCGCCGCACATTGAACCCGCTCCGCAACTGTTTCTCAACATTCCTCTGCTGCCGTTTCTACTTGTGTCACAACCCGAACCACAAACTCCGGGTGTTCGCAAAAGTATCTTCGGCAAACAATTGCCCGCAAAAATACACGGTACCGATTCCGAAATCAAACCCTCCAACACAATCACACGCAACCCGCTCTTTTCCAAAACCCTCAACGGACTTTGTCCGCATCCGTTCACGAGAATTGCTGCGCAGTCGTTGAAATCTGCTGCTAATTTTTCCCATCGCGCGTCGCCGGAACCGGGCGGCGGTGTCGGGCGTTGTTCAATTAAAACGATCTTGTTGTCTCTCTTTCCGAACACAAACAAACTTGCCGTTTCGCCGAGATGTCTGTTGACAAACATACCCTCACGCGTCGCAACTGCTACATTCGGACGCGCCGATGTCGTTTTGACAACCGCCGCTGCACGCAACAACTCCGCTAAATCCGAACCATTGTCCTCACCAAGCAACCCAACCGAATCAGAACGACAACGCGAACAATGCGTCATTTGCGGAATGAATTTTCCGGCTTCTTGACGTATCCTTTCCATGCTTTCCGTTGTCGGCGAAACACGATTTGAAAAAGCCGTCCCCTCAACCGGTATCATTGCAATACAATTCTGAACATCCGCACCAAGCTCTCCACATAACTTCGCAACATCAACCACATGAGAGTCGTTTATTTCAGGTACAACAACAGTGTTAATTTTGACAATAATATTTTTTGACTTCAACTTGCGGATAGCCTCAACCTGACGTTCAAATAAAAAATTTGCCCCGTCAACTCCGCGTAAAACACGATTCCCAAAACGTATCCACGCGTAAATTTTTTCTATAATTGCAGGCTCAATCGCATTCATCGTGATTGTAACATGCGAAATATTCAGTGCCGCAATCCGGTCAACATAATCGGGCAAATTGAGTCCGTTTGTCGCGAGGCAAAGAATCTTGTCGGGATATTTTTCGCTGGCAAGTTCCATTGTCCGCAACGTCGCCTCCGGTTCAGCCATAGGATCGCCGGGTCCGGCAATACCGATAACCGCGATATTGTCAACACGCGCGAACACCGAATCAAGATACGTCATCGCTTGATTCGGATCGAGCAGAACACTTGTAACTCCCGGTCGGCTTTCATTTGCACAATCATATTTTCGGTTGCAATAATTACATTGGATATTACATTTCGACGCAACCGGAATATGAATCCGCCCAGACCGATGCCGCGCAGATACACTAAAACAAGGATGATCTTCCATCATTTCATTCATTAGTCAAAGTTCAATTTTAAACTCCCAACCCAACAACAACACACAAAAAACTAACTCAATCACACCCAACACGCAGATCATATATACGTCCATCCGCTAGTTGATGCGTTTTGGTTCGCTTCCATCAACGCATTGCAAATCAACTCGAACAAATTCAACGTCCCGCGATACCCAACATGCAAAATCCTATGTCCGCCAATCCGATCATGAATCGGAAAACCACACCGCACAAGCGGCACCTTTAACTCACGCGCAACATAAAACCCTTTGCTGTTGCCGATGACAAAATCAGGTTTCAGCTCTTTTGCCGATTCAAGTATAGACGCAAAATCCGTATCCGCTCCGTCCGCAGTAATCACCGGAATAACTCCTATCTCCTCAATAAATCCCTTAATCGCATTCACAAAATCTATATCCCCATACAAAACCGCACGCTTACGTGAACAATATTTATGACCATCAAAATAAGCATCAATCACTCGACCGCGTTCGTACTCCCATCGCGCTGGCGTTTTTTGTCCCGTCATCGCATTTATCGTTTCAAAAAATCGATCCGTATTTTCAATCCCTATCGGAAAATTTATATTCGCAAACGGAATGTCAAATTGATCGCGTAAATAGGCAGCGGCATTTTTGTTGTTATCGCAATTTTGACCGAGATATATTGTGCCGATAGCATTCGACATCGCGGCAATATTTTTTATCGGAGTTCCGCCTTCGGGCAACTTCTGATAATCCTCCCAAGCAACTCCATCCAACGTCTCCGAATAATCCGGCAAAAGCGTATACGGAATCCGATACGACAACAAAACCTCATGCAACTCCCGTAAATCCGCAGCCGAAACAAAACCGGTAATCAAATTCACCCGTTTCGCCGATGCCGGAAATTCACCGTCAAAATTACCCGCAACAGCCCTAACAACAGCATTTATCGCTTCATGATAACCGTCAACATGAGTGCCGCGATAGCTTGGAGTTGATGCGTAAAAAATTATGGGTGCGGGTTGATTGTTTGGTTGATTTTGGTTTGGGCGGGCTGTTTTGTATTCGTGCAAATACATTGGTACGTTATCGCCGATAGTTTCCGACAGGCAAGTTGACGTGATACCGATTGCGGTTGGCTGGTACTGGCGGGTAACGTTGTCAATCGCACGAAATAAATTCTCACGACCGCCAAAAATAGCCGTCGCCTCAACAAAATTCGACGACGCAATATCAATCGGTTCACGAAAATGACTTATCCCATAACGCCGAATATAAGTCGCGCAACCTTGAGAACCATGTATCAACGGAATACAACCCTCAATCCCACGCATAACCATACAAGCCCCCAAAGGCGAACACAACTTACAAGCATTGCGAGTCGATACATAACTCTTCCGAACCACGTTAGTCAATGTCATCAAATACAACCCTAAATTTTTCTCATCAATTTTTCACAAGAAGACAAGGGAAGGTAAGAATGTTAAAATTTCCTGATTATTTCGGATTTTGTGGGGGTGTTATACTGTGTCTTTTATTCGCAGTATCAACGCCCTGAAAGGGCAACAATCTCATAGCGTAGGGCAACGCCCTACGAAAGAGACTCACGAACACCACTCGGGGCAACGCCCCAATAATATCAACAATAATGGAAGCTTTTAAATGAGTGCGGAGTGCGGAATGCGGAATGCGGAATTTAGTAGCAGTATCTTTAATTCCTAATTCCTAATTCCGCTTGGTCTGATATTGTTGCCCCGTTGGGGCGAAGGTTATTTATAATCAATTATCGTAGGGCGTTGCCCTACGCTATGATATTTTGCCCTTTCAGGGCGTTGATGCA
>JAISQS010000487.1 GCA_031274045.1 Planctomycetaceae bacterium
TTTTTTAAAATGTCCTTTATTTTCAAGCGATGATTTTGTGGCAAATTGAAGTCGACGGTGGTCAAAATTTTACATATTTGTATATAACTTAAAAGGTTATAATAACATTTTAACAAAACAACCGGACACTAGTGTAAAAAACTAATTTAAAAAATCTGTTGACGAAAAACAATCGACTTATTTCATATTGTCAGATTTTTTTGACAAGTTAACCGGATGTTAGTGACGAAAAATAAAAAATGACTGAAATTTTTGCTCACTCCCATTGACAAAAAATCGTATGATTGTTAATATACCGCCACGAAATTTGAAAACTGCGTTGTATTGTTTGTTTTTTGCTAAGTTGATTTTGGTCTTATGACGTTTATAAAACTTTTATTTTTTGTGCTTGGCAAAACAAAAGAAGGCGGCGTTGTTTGACTCTGCGTAGGACAAATCATTGTGTTAGTGGTTTGTTTGGTCTATGCGGAAAGTGGATGGAGTTTGATGTTGCGGTTAACGAATTTGTCCATGCAACATGACTCATTCAGGTTAATAGACTTTAACATTATGTTAAGGTCAAAATTTTAGGAGACTAGTACAATGAAAACAGATCAAGTCGATCAAACTGTAAATCAAACCGAACAAACGGTTAAGTGTTCGGCTGGTTTTGACAATGAGAAATCATGCTTGCCCAAAGCGTGCAATTTAACAAGTGTTAAAATAGGCAACGCAGGGGGGGGGGGGGGGTCTACAAAGGGCTAAAAATTGCCAGACTTTTTTTTCTGATTTGTTCTCAAGCGGATCGTTTCGTTTGGGAATTTCTGGTTTTACTCTTGTTGAGCTTCTGGTGGTGATTGCGATCATTGGTGTTTTGGTTGCGTTGCTTTTGCCTGCTGTTCAGGCTGCCCGCGCCGCTGCACAACGGACGCAGTGTAGCAACAACCTCAGACAACTTGGACTTGCCACGCATAATTTCGCTGATAGTAACAAAGCGAATGTTCCTGCTATGGCTACGAGATATGAGGCAAACAGTAGGCTTCAAGGCGAATGGAACGGTAGCAGAGCAGGAACGCCTCTCTTTGCTCTGTTTCCATACATGGAACAGACTGCATTGTTTGAAAATATAGCGAACAATGATAACTACCCAGGAGAGAATGACTATCCCGTAATGGAAAACTTGTCCCCGTTCATTTGCCCGTCAACCAGTAACAGCGAAAGGCAGCAAAGAGACGGTGCTTCCGCCACAAATTACTTTTATTGTATTGGAGTTCGCGCTCATAGTTTTGTTGAAGATAAAAGCGCGCTTGAAGCAATATACGGAGATAGGGATGAGGATGTACACAAAGGATACTTTGAACGGTACGTGTATTGGCCAGAACAACCAGAGATCGCTCTTTATGTGCCTGAACGGTTGGTTGTTCCAGATGGTACTTCAAACACGATGCTTTATATGGAAGGGCGCACTCAGATTCGTGCTAGAAATGATGGGAATGGTAACAGTGTTATTGACAATGGTGCTGGTGAAACTGATTCGTGGGGAAGAATGCCGCGTGCAATGGCATCACGTCCACCTGTAAGCACTACTTCAATGAAAGCCGACGACGGTAAAGCGTATGTAAATTACGCTCATGGTGACGGTGATGTTGATGGTGATCTCAATCCTGCCGGTCATAGTGCAAATTCTAATCATAATGGCGGTGTCAATGTTGCGATGGGTGATGGCAGTTGCCGTTATGTTAGATTCGGCACTACTATCGTTTGGGCTGCAATGTCGACTACCGAAAATGGCGAAGCGAACACTACGCCGTAACTATAACCATACCTGGTGACGGCTTAAAGTCTTATTGTCGCTTTGTCAATACAGATTTAAGCCGTCATCGGTTCAACAACAAAAAACAAATATGAAAGTAAATAATATTTTTTCAATCGCAGTGATGTTGTTTTGCCTATCGGTGATAAACGGATGTGGTTACAACGGGTTGCGTGGTCTGGTTCCTGTTGAGGGTAGAGTGACGTTGAACGGAGAGCCGCTTGCGGATGCAACTGTTGAGTTTGCACCTGCTGAACTGAACGGCGGTCAACACGGTGCCAGCGGTGTAACTGATGCCAGCGGCAGATTCGTTTTGAAAACCAACACAGAATCGGTCGGAATTGCTCCGGGCGAATATAAGGTTGTCGTTACGAAAAAGGATTTTGCCACGCCTCTTGACAAAAAAATATTTGACAAGAAATCTGGCGGTTCACGTGTCGAGATTGACGGCAAAGAGGTTATAAACATTGTCAAGTACAAAATTACCACCGGCAAGTACGGCAGCTACAAAAAAACAGACCTAAAAGAAACAGTTCCTGCCAAAGGTAATAAAAACGTTGAAATAAAATTGACGTTGTAGGGGAGTTACATTTTCCTATGGAGTGGCGTGAGGTAGGCGAGTGATCGCCTACCTCACGTTGCTTACCTTCTCATGTTAGGCTGTACGCCTAAAAGAAAGTTCTATAATTTTGGTTGGATTTTCTTGATTATTTCGTTTTTGGTGTAGCTCTTACATTGTGTCATTTATCAACGCCCTGAAAGGGCAAAATATCATAGCGTAGGACAACGCCCTCGTTATACCGCATAAGTTCGCCGCAAAGCGGCGACGGACTGGAACGCGGGCGTCCCGCCCGCCTCTGTGTGTAATAGAACCAAAAAAGTTTGAACGGAACGCCAAAAAAATGTCGGTAACGTAAGGTGGGCAACCGACCGCCGGACAGCAACGCAAGGTGGGTAACCGACCGCTGGGCTTTTTTGGTGAATAGCGTTTTCGGCGAGCGAAGCAAGCCGAAAACAGCGGGGCGGAACACGCATCGATATACCAAACCACCAATGTCGGCGACAGCCGACGCTTGCCGCGAAGCGGCGACGGACTGGAACGCGGGCGTCCCGCCCGCCTCTGTGTGTAATAGAACCAAAAAAGTTTGAACTGAACGCCAAAAAAATGTCGGCAACGTAAGGTGGGCAACCGACCGCTGGACAGCAACATAAGGTGGGTAACCGACCGCTGGGCTTTCTTGGTGAATAGCGTTTTCGGCGAGCGGAGCAAGCCGAAAACAGCGGGGCGGAACGCGCATCGGTAAAACCAAAACGCCCTACGTTGTAGGGGCGAGGCTTGCCCTCGTCCCCAATGGTGCGAGAAATATATTGGAATTTCTACTGGCAAAAAAAACTCATTTCGGTATATCAAAGCGTTTCACGCCTCTTCGGGACGAGGGCAAGCCTCGCCCCTACAACATCAGCGTTTTTTGGTTTGGGGCGATAGAAATTCCGGTGCGTTTTCCGCCCCAGTTGTCGGCTTGCGCCGACGTTATTCACCAAGAAAGCCCGGCGGTCGGTTACCCACCTTACGTTACTAACACGTTTCACGATCCTATTTGGGACGAGGGCAAGCCTCGCCCCTACGGTGTTGATGCGGACGGTCGTTTACATTATGCTGCTCCTCTTGATTCATTCTTAAAAAAGGTTACTCTTTTCTTCTTGGTAGTGTTTTGTGTTTTTATTTTTTGTTGTTATTAGTTTCTTGTGTGTGAGTATGTATGTTATTGGGACGGATGAGGCGGGTTATGGGTCGTTTTTGGGTCCGCTTGTTATTTCTGCGACGTTGTGGCGGTTTGATGAAATTGATTTTGCGGTTTTTTCAAAAGGTGAAATTGACAGCAATATATTTTCACGTGCAATTGAATCGGCAGATGCAGCGGGAATTACAATCGGCGACTCAAAGAAGCTTTATCATTCTGGTGGTTCGCTTGTGAAGTTGGCGAGTGCTGTTTTGGCTTCTGTTGCTTCGTTTGGTGTTTCGATTGGAACGGATTCGGAGTTATTTGCTGCTGTTGCCGGAATGGATGTATTGCCGTCAATGTACAGCTTTCCCGAATTATCGTTACAAAAAATCATTCAACAAAACGACACGTCACCGGCATCACCGCAAACAGAATCATACTCCAACAACAGCCCAAATTCCGAAACGCCAAGTTGCCCGCACGTCAACACCGCCGCGTCAACAAACTACAACGCAACTTCGACAAAACCTATTGCGTTACCGGTTTTGGTATCTCCGGCGTTTTCTCGCGGCGTTTTTCTCGATGTCAAATCGAACGTAGTATTTCCAATTGAATATAACAAATTGCTTGAAAAATACGGATCAAAAGGGGAATTACTTTCGCATCTTACGTTTGATCTTGTTATGAAAATTCTTGATGTTGTACCGTCGGATTCGGATGAAGCTATTTGTGTTTTTTGTGATAAACATGGCGGCAGAAATTATTATACTAACCTCTTGATCGAATATTTTCCCGACAAATTGCCGAGCGTAATAACGCAATCGAACGAATACAGCATCTATCAAATCGACAAAAAACAGTTCCGATTCAAAGCAAAAGGCGAATCCGAATTACCAATAGCACTCGCATCAATGTTCTCAAAACTACTACGCGAGTTGGCAATGAACCGATTCAACTCATTCTGGCAATCACACATCAAAAACATCAAACCAACCGCAGGATACCCTGTCGACGCAAAACGTTTTTTGAACGACATAAAAGAAAAATTAGAATACTTGCAAATCAACATGAACGAAATTTGGCGAAATAAATAACGACGTTATCGACGTGGGCTTGCCCCCGACGCAATTGGTGTGAAAAGTATTGGTGATCGTAAGGTGGGCAACCGACCGCCGGGCGGTTGCCTACCTTACGATCATCATTGTTAACCGAATTCGGTAACAAGAGTCATGTCAATTGTAAGTGAAAGAGAATTTTTAAACGTAAAGTATAGGTTTTAATTTTAGAGGAGAAGATTGAATTGCAAAGAATGAAACGTTGGGTGTTGGATTGGTGGCGGCGTTCTTGTGGTGGTTGGGAGATTTTGTGTCAGGCGATTCCGCTTATTATTTCGTCTGGTTCGATTTCGATAATGATATTTACGGATCGGTTGATGTTGGCGTGGAGTAGTCGTGCGGAGATGTCCGCGTCAATGCAAAGCGGGATGTTGTCACTTGCGGCAATTGCGATTCCGCAAGGTATCGCTGTTTTTGTGACGACGTTTGTTGCTCAATATTATGGCAGTCGAAATTATGGTCGTATTTGTCCTGTTGTTTGGCAAGGAGTCTGGTTTGGTTTTGTTTTGATGCCGTTGTTGTTATTTCTTGAGCCGTTGTTGAGTGAGTTGTTTGTGTTTTTTGAGCATGAGGATCTTATTGAGCTTGAGCGTGATTGTTTACGGTGTTTGTTGTGGGGTAGTGGTGCGGCGATTGGTGGAGAATCTGTTGCGGCGTTTTTTAGGGGTCGCGGCAAGATGCATGTTGAGATGAATGTGAATTTGTTTTGCCTGTTGCTCAATATTTTTCTTGACTACTGCCTGATATTCGGCAAATTCGGGTTTCCAACGTGGGGGCTTATCGGCTCTGCAATTGCAACTGTTATCTGTCAATATATCCGTTTTGGAATATATGTTGTTTTGATGTTTATTTGTGAGAACAGGGAGCGTAGATTTAATTTCTTTGGCGGTATGTTGCCGGATTTCAGGTTGATTGGCAGGTTATTTTATTATGGTACTCCGAGTAGTTCGTATACATTTATTGACACGCTAACGTTTACATTGTTTATGATGGTTATTGGCGGGCTTGGTGCGACGGAGCGTGATGCGACAACGATTGCGTTTACGATAAATTCGTTTTCGTTTTTGCCGTTGCTTGGAGTTGGGTTAGCGGTAACGTCTATTGTGGGACGTAAGCTTGGTGAGGAGCGTTCTGATCTTGCAAGGCGGGCAACAAATACGGCGGCTGTGATTGGTTGTGCGTATACGGGGATTTTGTGTATTTTGTATCTTGTGTTTCCAAATTTGATTTTGTATTGTTTTTCCGGTTTTGGTGCCAATGCGGTTGCGTTTAATGATGTTAGTGAGCTTACGAATATTCTGTTACGTTTTATTGCGGTTTATCTTTTCTTTGATTGTTGTGCGGTGGTTTATTCGTCGGCGTTGCGTGGGGCTGGTGATACTTTTTTTGTGTTGTTGGTTGTGATTTTTCTTGCGCCGCCGGTGCCGATATTATGTTTTATTGGGGTAAAATTTTTCGGTCTTGGGATATTGTGGTGTTGGACGGTTTTTACGGTGGGTTTGGTGCTTTATTTTGTCTGCTTTTTCATAAGATTCCTGAAAGGCAAATGGGAAAAAATCCGCGTAATATAAAACGACAACTCACTCAACTCACCCATTAGCCCACACAATTTTTTTTGAGAAACAAAAAAATCAAAAGAGGGAGCCATGTAATATCATGTTTTGCAAGCCATAGGTTTGCATCGCTCGGTAGAAAACGATGTTCTCTCAACGGAATGCGAAGACTCGGCTGGGATTTCATTTTCTACCAAGCAATACATTCCTAGCGGAATGGTAATAGACTTGTTCCAAAACTTAAAAAGTACAACAGGCGTTAGGCGGGAAGTCGTTAGCGACGGGGGCTTGCCCCCGAAGTTAGTTTTTAGGTAATGTATCAGCGGAATATCCGCTTTGACTCAACCTTATTTTTACCTGATTTTTTCTAAACAAAACAACCTTAGTAGCCATTGTATTACCCCAGAGAATAAACCTTATTACTCTCTTATTATTTTCCAATCCGTTCTATGTTTCGCGTTATTACATTCCATTAGGAATGTATCGCTCGGTAGAAAAAGAAGCCCCCGCCGAGTCTTCGCATTCCGTAGGAATGCAAACTTGTGACTTGCCCAATGGTGGCATTCCTACGGAATGCTCGTGTGTGGGAACATCATTTTCTACCGAGCGATGCAAGCCTACGGCTTGCTACACTGCACAATTCACAATGCACAATGACCCATGTGAATTATGAACTGTGAACTGTGAATTATGAATGGCTACTAAGGTTGTTTTTGTAAGAAAATCAGGTTGTAAATAAGGTTTGTTTTTTTCTGCAGCGTTGAAGTATTTCACTGAT
>JAISQS010000590.1 GCA_031274045.1 Planctomycetaceae bacterium
GGCATATTTGGCAACGAGATAAAACAAGTTCAAACAATAGCCGGTTTCAATAAGCCAATTGAGCAAAATTTCGTTACAGATATTAACGGCTTAAAAACAGAAAAGAGTTTTAGTGTTGACGGTAAAATTGATCACACGAATAAATATGAATTTGACTCATTAAATCGCGCAACGAATATTTCCCAAACAATCGAAAATAACACGATAAAATCCCTACAGATCAACTACGACGATTTCGGTCAACTTGCTAAACAATCAAGATTCGACGCAGACAAACCGATTATTGAAACGGAAAATAAATATGACGAAGCCGGACGCTTGATAAATATTTCTCATGCGGGCAATCAAAAAATTTACGCCGATTACGACATTACTTGGGATAACGGAAACCGCATCACCGATTTTGATTTCACGTATCTAAACGGACCCGCGAAGAAAAACCAATCGAATTATAATTATGATAAAACTTCGCAGTTGACATCTGCAACTTATAACTTCATGCAAGATGAGCGTTATGATTTTGACAAGAACGGTAACCGCATAAAAGCCGAAATTCAAGGTCAAAAACAACAATATAAAACCGCCGAATACAACCGCCTCATCTCAGATAACGAAAGTGAGTACAAATATGATCTGGAAGGAAACCGTATCGCAAAAATATCGAAAGACGGATCAACAATAAAATACTATTGGGACAACCGAAATCGTTTAACAAAACTTGACACACCGAACGGATCAATCGAGTACATCTACGATCATCAAAATCGTCTCGTCCTACGAAAACAAGGTGAAACCACAACAACATTCATCCACGACGGCTGGCAAATCGTCTTGCAATTTGACAATGATAAACTAACGCATCGTTACCTTTGGGGAACAAAACAAGACGAGTTAATTTGCGATAATGACAATTGGACTCTCTGCGATCATCTCAATACGATTCGTGATATTGTGAAATCAGACGGCACGGTAACGGATCATTTGGAATACAATTCTTTCGGCAAAATAATTAGCGCAACAAAAAATGACTCAAGTTTACAATTTGCCTACACCGGAAAATTAACAGATAAAGTGAGTGAGTTGCAATGGAACATAAATCGCTGGTACGATGCGAATGTCGGACGTTGGGTGAGTGAGGATCCGATTGGGTTTGAAGGTGGTGATTTTAACTTGTCAAAGTATGTAGCTAATTCGCCATTATTCATGAAAGATTTTTTGGGATTAAAAACCTATGCTGAGGCTTGTCCCAACGCATATAATTACCTCAAAGGGCTACTCGACGTAGGACAAAATTGTGAAGTTCAATTTGCCAATGTGATGAACGAGTTAGAAGGACATGAGGCTATAGTCAAGATGTTCCTCAAAGCACTAAATGAGCAAAATGATGCGAATGCCAATGCCTCTTTACTACAAATGATGTTTGGTAATATAGGATCAGTGGAGGTCGTTACAGCATTGAGTATCGAAGCGGTGGTTTCTCCTACAATCTCTGGACTCGAAACTGTTGCACATCGTAGAGGAGCAAATGGAAGGTACACGAAATTATCACCCACTGATCGTGTAAATCTACAAGCTCTCGCAAAAACGGCTGTCGTTGCGGCAATTGCTGGTTGGGCTATTTCGACATTGAACAACGCTTTTATGGTGTATGCCACGGCGCAATTAACGGAAGCAACCAGTGAATATTTGACATCACTTCAGGGAAGGTTAAACGAGCGAAGAAACAAAAAACAACAAGTTGAGAATGCGATGGACAAATTAGTATTGTTACAGGATTATATGCTAGATAATGAGTTGAAGAGTGAAAGTTGTGATTCCGTGATGACAACGTTGAGGCGAATTGAACCATTTCGACAAAGTTTCAATAACGTGAATAACAGCAATCAAAGACTCGTCAATCTATCAAGACAAGCTGTTAATAAACTACGAAAAACGATGACCCGTTAATATTTATATCCGCCATCGTCAATTTTGGATGTTGGTGTTTTATCTCTGAATTGATTTGTTAGAAAGGAGATGTGTATTTGTTGTGAAAAATAAAATTGTTGTTTTTGGTTATATTATTTCGTTACCTGATTTTTTTCTTGGTCTGATGGTCGGAGTATGGCTCTTTTTTTCGGGTTATTCTGTTTACACGTTTTTATTTCAAAAGACGAATGAAGATTTTACGAAAAGCTTGGAAGCCGTGCAGAAGTTACTACCCCCAACACGTGAAACTTATGAGTCTTATATAAAAGATTTTGATCATATTGATCGTGCGTTTGCTCATATTGATTATAATGGGGTACAAGAGTTGTTTTCGACATCATGGAAACCACAAAAAAGGACACGTACATTTCCAACAGACCTTGAATACAAATGTCTTCAGGAATTCGAATTGGCGAATAAATGCTACAACGAATATCTGACGTTATTGAGCATAAAATACGGCAGAAATATTAGAATGTTACAATTAAAACAAAGTGTACAAAACAATGTATCTAATACAGATTGATAACAGCTCATTCTGATAATTATGTGGTTTGTTGTATTATGTTTTTTAGCAGAGCATTTATTTTCGCTAGGATGCTGCTTTGCCGGTTTGGGCATATTGCGTAGAGAGTGATGATGTGATTCAAGTGTCGGAAATTATGATTTCTGATTATGTCAAATCGCAACGTTGCCCACAAGATGTTCGCGATCGACTTAATGATATTCAGGACGATTTGAAATCATTTCAAAAAGGCGATATAGAAAATACAATTGAAAAACAATCGCGTAAACAGCTAAAAGATATAACCCAAAAGTACGAATCTTATAGCGAAGTGGTGAAAGTTACCGCAAAAATGACCAAGTACGGCATTGCCTCAATCCGGTATGAAGGTGGTTTTGATAAGGTTTTTTTATTTGACCGCAAGGGAAATTTGACTGATTACATTGAAGGCAACGTGAAAGAGTTACCCAAAACAAATAAGTATGAGATCGACGGTACCGGTATTAGCATTAAATTTTACCCTAATGGCTATCCGGCAAGTTATAAGTCGATAGTCAAAAACCGTCTTTTTGGTCGTCAAATTGAGTGGAATGATAAGGGTGAAGTTGTGTCGGATGTCGATCTTGACATTCCGACAATCTGGGCGAATGAGCTGAAAAAAATTGACCTTCCGAAGACCTGGACAGATGCGATGAAAGAAGCGGAGAAAGATAAATGAATGATCATGGTTTTCAATGTTTTGATGGCAATTGATTTTATTTTTGATGAGGTAATGAGGTTGGTGGATATATGATATTCTATTGCTACTGAGGTTGTTTTGTTTGAAAAATTAGGTGTAAATGAGGTTTTTGCAAGCAGAAATTCCAACGTATTTCACGCACAATTTAGTCGGTAGCATGCTAACGTCGCTAACGTCCGCGAATGCGTTTATGACTTGTGTGGTATAACGAGGGCAACGCCATACGATAATTGATTGTAAATAACCATCGCCCAAACGGGACAATAATATCAGATCAAACGGAAGTTTACCGTCAAATGTTACCCCCACAAAATCAGAAATATCAGAAAAATTTCGTGTCAAAAGTCCCTCCCCCCGCTTGACATCTTTTCACGCGTAATCTAGACATTCGCCCGTCTTGATTCTTGTACGTGCAAAAACATTTCAACCTCAACTCCAAAAATCAACAAATCCCAAAAAACAATGAACACAAACAAAACAAATTTAATTTGCGCAACGTTATTCATTCTTGCAATCGCAATGTTTTCTATCATGGTAATTGCTCAAACGAATCCTGATGCGAAGCCACCGGAATCAACAGTCGAAAAAATCTCCGGCTTGAATGCAAGATTTATTGTTGCGCTAATTTCGGATGGCAACGATGGAGCTTGGATCGGGACGGAAGACGAAGGCGTGTTTCATTGGCAGGCTGATGGCAAAGTTTCTCAATTCACCACAAAAAACGGTCTTGGCGATAACAATGGTTACGCT
>JAISQS010000594.1 GCA_031274045.1 Planctomycetaceae bacterium
CGAAAGGACAGGAAAAACTCTTCGCTTGGATGCGTGAAAATCCGCATCGGATGAATCTCGGACGCGTCCGGTTCCTGTTGACCAAAAGCGACTCGAAACTCATTGCCGCTTCCGATGTCAAAGAGATTCAACAGACACTCGACTTGTGGAGCGGAGTCATTGAGAGCCGTTATCAGATTGAGGGCAACGTGGTTCATGTTGTCACTTGTGTTGAACCGAAATCAGGAATGTTGGCAGTTCGCGTCAGGTCTCCGTTGATCGCAAAAGGGCAATTGAAAGTGGAACTGGCGTTTCCTTATGGTCATCATGGCGGCAGCGGTGCCGATTGGAACCGACCCGATGCTCACCGAACAATTTTCGATATCAATAGAAATAAAGCGGATTTCCAACGTAAACTTGACGCGGACCAATATCACGTCACGCTCACGTGGAAAGGGGACGCAACACTTGACAACACCGCACCGCACACGTTCCAACTTGTACCCAATCCTGAAAACGAAACGTTCGAATTCACCGCGTTGTTCTCGCCGGAACGGTCAGACGAAATTCCCGACTTTGAAACCGGATTGAAGTCTTCGCAAGCGCATTGGGCTGAATTTTGGAAATCGGGCGGCGCAATCGACCTATCCGAAAGCACGGATCCGCGATGGAAAGAACTCGAACGGCGTATCGTTCTTTCGCAATATGTTTTGGCGGTGAATGAAGCAGGTTCATTGCCACCGCAGGAAAGCGGTTTGTTCAACAACAGCGGCTGGAACGGGAAATTTCATCTTGAAATGCACTGGTGGCACGGCACACATTACGGTCTTTGGGGACGATGGGCGTTGTTCGATAAGAGTTTGCCTTGGTACCGCGAAGTTTTGCCGAAAGCCAAAGACCTCGCAAAATCACAAGGATTCTCCGGCGCACGATGGCCCAAAATGATCGGCCCCGATGCGGAAGATTCCCCGTCGGGAACCGGTCCCTTGTTAATCTGGCAACAGCCGCATCCGGTTTTTTATGCGGAGATGGAATACCGTCTTTCGCCGACCCAAGAGACGTTGAAGAAGTGGAATGAAGTTGTACAGGAATCGGCGGTATTCATGGCAGACTTTGCGTTCTTCGATGAAAAGACAAATCGTTATGTTCTTGGTCCGCCGCTTAAGACCGTGCCGGAAAATACCGACCCAAGAAAGACGTTGAACCCGACATTTGAGTTGTCGTACTGGCGCAGCGGATTACGTTTGGCGCAAACGTGGCGTGAGCGTCAGGGTTTGCCGCGTGAAAAACATTGGGACGATGTGATTCAAAAGTTGTCGCCGCTGCCGCAACTTGACGGCGTTTATCTCAGTCAGGAAAACATGCCCGACACTTATACAAAAATGAATTGGGAACATCCGTCGCTGATCGGGCCGGGCGGGATGATTCCGTTTGACGGAACGGATCCGGTTACGGTCAAAAACACCGTCAAAAAAGTCTGGACAACATGGAGTTGGAATCGTTGCTGGGGTTGGGATTTTCCAATGATGGCGATGGCAGCGGCAAAAAACGGCGAGCCGGAAATGGCGATTGATGCGTTGCTCCATCCTTCGGGCAAAAACGGAATGAACAAAACCGGTTTAAGCACCGGCGGACCGTTCCCGTATTTTCCGTCCAACGGCGGATTACTCTATGCGGTTGCGTTGATGGCAGCCGGTTGGGACGGTTGCGAAAAAGTCCACGCTCCCGGATTCCCAAAAAACGGAAAATGGAAAGTCAAACACGAAGGACTAACACCGGCAATGTAAGATATCACTTGATTGCAAAATGACTATCAACAAAATCAATAATTTTCGTAATAGTCCTACTGTCCCGACTTTTTATAACATCATGGATGTGCGTTATTTATGATGGCGATTTTGGTTTTTTTGTGCGATTTTGCGTGCTATTTTCTTACGATAAATCCATTGTGTTGCTCGGTAGCTGGCGTATTCATCTTGTTTACAAGTTTGCAATCGTTCGTTGACTAGCATGTTAGTCAAGCACTCGCGCACTTGTTGAATAGTGATTGATGAAGTTTTTTTTTGATACATCAACTCCTCCGTCAAGAACCATAAGCACAACATCGAAAGCGCAACATGATGATGCCAACCTCGCCAATTACGAACTTGATAATCCGCGATTTTTCGCCACGCTGCGTGACGGAATGGCTACAGAAATCGACGAACTATACAACGAATGGAAAGCAGCACAAGACAAAAAGAAAAAAGAGAAAGAGAAAGAGAAAGAGAAGAAAAAAGAAAAAGAACTAAACAATAAAACAAATCCAATACAACCAGTTGCCGACATCGACAGCGAAATTTCAGAGAATTTACCCATTGTCGAAAACAAAAACAATCGTGATCACTTTGGTGAGAATAAAACGACCGCGATCATATTGGTTGCGGCTTTTGTAATTTTATTTACAGTTGTTTTGTGGAAATACTCAAAACACAAACGCTCGAAGAAATCTTAAAACGTAAAAATTTTATGAGGCAATATTCCATTTTTCTCTCCACCCTCCTTTTCAAAAGAAAAATTTGTGTGACAATGCCGTGCAAGGTTTCTGTAGGGTATGGTTTCGCTTGGCGTGTCTATTGCATCGGTTGAGAGTGTTTTGATTGTCTGGCGGAGTTAATGTTTTTTTGCGAATGTGTCAAATGTATCTTTTAGTGTTTCAAAGAACCCAATAACTTTATTGTACGAATATGAGAGTTAAACGAAATTTGTTGAGAGTTTTTTTTGTGGAGTTCTGTTGTTTCTTGCAGATGTTTCTCCTGTTTTTTGTTCTGTCGATGTATGGTTGCGGTAACCGTTCTGATCAGGGGTTGAGTGAGTTGCAGAAAGCGGTGACAAAAGAAGTTGTTCAGCCAACCAACACCAACTCGACCAATACGGACTCAAATAAAGATGAGTCGAATACGATTGATGTTGGCGATGTTTATCGCGGTAGTACGGTTTCGCGTGTTTTTGTGTACGAAAATAAGTCGGGCAAAAAGCAGACGATTGCCAAGAATGGTATTCGGAGTTCTTGTACATGTTCTTCTTTGGCGGTTGACAAGCAGACATTGGAGCCGGGAGAGAAGACGGATATTCGGATGACCGTATCGCTCAGCGATAAGTATGGTAATTTTGATGAGACGGGAGTTATTATTTGGAAGGCTGTAGATGAGTCGATTCCGATACAGAATCATGTTGTTACGCTTAGCGGCAATGCAGTTTCCGGTTTTCGTTTTACGCCGGATATACTTGTCATAACTAAAAAAGATATTCTTGAAAAAAAGAGACTTAAAATAGAATATGAACGTCTTATTGATATGCAAGGAGCAGAGGTTCATACGCGTGTTGGTCATCATTCTCTTAGCTTGACCAAATTGTCATCTGAACGTGGTGGAACGTTGCAAGTTTCTGTTAAGCCTGAATTTGTCAATGACAATATTTACACTTCTATAAATATCTGGTCACACGTGCGAGACCAATATTCCGGCGAAGTCAACACGATCATGGGAACAATCTCTGTCCGTATTGAGAATCCTGAAATAGTCAAGAGTGTTACCTCTTCGCTTAAGTTACGTAAAGTCGGCGACGCGCAAGTTGGCTACAAAGGCTACGTGATGTTTCGCGGCAATATGAACGATGCAAAAAATATTGAGGTGAAACTCCAAAACGACAATAAGCCGATAACGGATTTTCAATTTAAACTTATCAAGATTGCGAGTATTGTTCATCGTCTTGACATAATCGTTCCTCAAAAGCCGGACGGAGTTGTTGACCGTAACAAGTATCGTTTACAAGTGAAAGTATTCGATGATTCAACATTTGATTTCCCTGTTGATTTTCAATAACATTTAACCGAATTAACATTATGAGAAAGATAAATTTTGTGTTAGTGATTGCGTTTGTTGCTGTGGTCTTGTTCTCTTGTGTGATTCTGTTTTCACCGAGCGGAGTTGAGGAGATTAAAGACGCGGACGCGATCAATATCGGGCAGGCAACACAGCCAAATGGTTGTTGTTACCTCCGTTGCTACCGTGTTCCATGCTCGTTCGAAGCATCCGCTTGCGGAACAGGAGGAAGTGCGTGTACAGAGGGTACCATATTGCACTCACCTATACAATCTGCCGCATGTGCAAAAGATAAAGATGAAACTACCGGTAAAAACTGCACGCTCACGGATAAGAAAAAGGTTAAATCAGTGTACTGCGACATCGTAGGATCTTCACCCGTTGGAGTCGAATGTCCCACAGGACAAGTACGATGTATGATCAAAAAACACGGAGGTGAATTGCCATCAGGGGCATCGCCTTATGAGGAAGTTTATATTGAACCTGATAAAGAGTCCGTGAATGCTGGTACTAATAATGTTTGTGGTAATACAAATAATAGAGATAGTGACAAGCAACGCCCATTGGAATGGTCATACGAATGTAGAAATCACTTGTATAAAGACGGCGAATAAATTTAACCTTTTTTGAATATTATGAGATTCAGTCTGTTTTTTTTGACGGTTTTTTGTTTCAGTTTGCTGAGTTTTATTGCGTCGGCAGGAGAACCGCTTGACGTGTTATTGGATAATGTGCTTGAACGATCAGGATTGGTCCAGTCGGGTATTATTCGTACCGCGAGATATTATCCGACCGAAAACCATGAAGACAATCCGATAGTAACAAATAACGCAGAGTTGGATAATTGCAAACTGAAGCTTAGAGTGTTTTGGGAGGATTTATCAATGTGCTTTCGTGGTACAGAATGGTCAAGAAGCCGCGACCAGGTATTATTTGATAATCCTCATCGTATTGTTAAGGAAAATTATGAGGCAGAGTATTCTGAGATACCGCAGCCTAATGGCGAAATTGGAAAAATATATTACGTTACCCCCAAGGAAGCTGATATGTCAGACTATTTAGAGTCTCCTTTTACGATTTTTATTGCGGGTCGCCTACAAACCGATCTTATTTGTGACTACATACGCAATCATAAGAGTGACGCGAGAGATATGGGTCAGGTGACGCTTTCCAATGGAGACGTAACCCGCCACATTCAATTCACAATCCCAAAACGGTTTTATAGTAAATTACGTGAATATAGAACTTCGAATAAAATAGACATATACGATTTTGATTTTATGTTACTCAACATCTATGTTATGCCTGAAAAAGGTTATGTTGTTCGACGTATTGATGAATGTATACCGGACGGTACTGTAAGATTGCGATTCGAGTCGCTCGATTTTGTTGACTGTGGTAACGGTATATTTTTTCCGAAAGAATTCTCTAAAATTGTTGTCGGTTACGAGAATCGGTTGCGTGTTATTAAATATGAGATCAAGGAGGCGTTGCTTTTGAATGAGCCGATACCGGATGAGTACTTTGATCGCAAGCTATCGAAAGGTACAACGATTCGCGATTGGCGTGACTCGTCTGTTGATGAGAATGGCAGACCCAGATTTTTCGCCACACTGCGTGACGGAATGGCTACAGAAATCGACGAACTATACAACGAATGGAAAGCAGCACAAGACAAAAAGAAAAAAGAAAAAGAACTAAACAATAAAACAAATCCAATACAACCTGTCATCGATATCGACAGTAAAATTTCAGAGAATTTGCCCATTGTTGAAAACAAAAACAATTCAAAATATTCCTACTACATATCTGCTGTATTGTTTTTTACCGCTGTAATTCTGGTATTTTTCCTTTATCGGAGATACTCGAATAAAACCAAATTGTAAAACCATTTCAAAAATCAAGGAGATTTTGTGATGAATTTATTTGTTAGACGAGCTTGTGTTTTTGTTTGTGTTACGGTTGCCGTAATGAATTTTGCCATGATCTTTTTAATCAACGGCTCTCCATATCAACACATACCCGACGAAACATTGTCCATGACAATAGGTGACGCAACGAAAGGTGCAAATAAATGTGAAGATGGTTGTCATTTTAGTTGCCGCCGACACGGCTGTAGTTGGTACAATTCACCATGTATCGATGGAGAATGTCCGGTTAAAGATACTGATTTTGGGAGAGCTAGTGCCGTTCCTGCGTCGTGTCAAACACTGGAACCAGTTAAAGATGGCAAACGGACCAATTGTCAACTTGAAGAAGTTGAAGTTGCATTTAATAAGTGCAAATATACAGGAGAAAAGGACTTAGAGAGTGTTGGCTGTCCGGCTTCACAGTTCGTACCGGGCGATCCCAACAACTGCAATGCCACTAGAGACGGTAAAAAAAGGTGTGTAATCGTTATGAGTGTTCGATGGAACAGTGAAAATGCGGAATCGGTAAAAGTGTATCGCGAAAAAAGCGACAGTTTACAGTGTGCAAACGATCCGGCACTATACAGTAGCGATGAGAACGGCAAATACCGCGCCCTATGTAATAAAGCTGGCGAAAAAGAGGTACTTTCAGACGATAAATTAACACAAACAAGAACAATCTATACCAAAAACAGTGAAGGTAGGTGGGTTAAACAAAGTCAACATCGAACAAGAACAATTGCGAACGGTAAATGGGGGGACTGGATAGTAGATAGTGAGGAAAAAGATGGAGAACATTGAGAACAAGTAAAAGAGGTGTTGTCACGCACGCTGTTTGTCTGTTGGTGAAGGCAATATTGCACGATATACTTCCGGCGATCATAAAAATGACATTAGACAGGTGAGGCGTTAGGCAGGAAGGCATTAGGCAGTAAACATAATACTACTGTAATTTAACCGATTCCATTTTTTGTGGTGTATGAATTTATTGATTTAACGCCCTGAAAGTAGAGACGGAATGCATTGCGTCTCTACATTAGCACGGGGCATCGCCCTCGTTATACCACACATCTTTTTTTGCGTTGGTTTCACGAATCGCTGTATATACGTGTTCGGTTTGGAGTGGAACAACACCGGAGATGTTGAATTATTTGTGTTAAACGTTACTGCCCCCGTGTGAAACACGGGGTACACGGTACAAACTCATACGAACCCAGTAGGGGTTCAACTATACCAATTGATTTTAATATACGTATGAATAAGGACTTAATACGTTTGGTTCATGCCACAAAAATTACACGTTTGAGTTGAACCCCTACGGGGTTCGTTCCTCACTTACGCACTTACCCCGTGCTGCGATCCGCTTGCACGGGGTTATTAAAAATTCCTGATTATTTCGTTTTTTGTGGGGCTTTTACATCGTGCCTTTTATCAAGCACTGTATCAATGCAATGTATCAACGCCCTGAAAGGGCAAAATATCATAGCGTAGGGCAACG
>JAISQS010000598.1 GCA_031274045.1 Planctomycetaceae bacterium
AAAATTTTTCCGCTCCTTTGGGGACGAGGGCAAGCCTCGCCCCTACAACACCAACGTTTTTTGGTTTTGGGCGATAGAAATTCCGGTGCGTGTTGGCGATCCAGTTGTCGGCTTGCGCCGACGTAACCGCCCGGCTGTCGGTTACCCACCTTACGTTCTCCGACACGTCTTGGCGTTCAGTTCAAACTTTTTTGGTACTATTACACGCAGAGGCGGGCGGGACGCCCGCGTTCCAGTCCTTTTCCGCCTTTCGGCGGCGTTTGCGAATATCAAAAATTTTTCCGCTCCTTTGGGGACGAGGGCAAGCTTCGCCCCTACAACACCAACGTTTTTTGGTTTTGGGCGATAGAAATTCCGGTGCGTGTTGGCGATCCAGTTGTCGGCTTGCGCCGACGTAACCGCCCGGCGGTCGGTTACCCACCTTACATTTGCCAACATGTTTTGGCAAATGTTCCCCAACACGTTTTGGTGTTCAGTTCAAACTTGTTCGGTTCTATTACGCACAGAGGCGGGCGGGACACCCGCGTTCCAGTCCGCGCCGCTGCGCGGGAATTACATTATGATCACCAACGCATTTTGGCGGGCAATATTGGTTTGTGCTTTGGGCTGGTAGTGAAAGTTTATTTTTCTATTGCGAATCGGATTGGGATTTTTATGATTGGTGCGTTTGGCAGACCTGTTTCGAGTTCTACCATAGCTGCTTTATTGTTGTCGGAGTTTATGAAGTTGCATTGCGGCGCGTTTGGCGGGATTTCTATTGACAACGTGAAAAATCGGCGAATATCCGTATCAACCGCGCCTTTGGTTATCGTTACATTCAACCATTCAGGGCGTACTTCTTTCACTTTTACTTCCGCGTTTTTTACTTCCGTGCCGGTGAGTTGAATTGACATATCCCGCAACAGTTTTTGACCGGACTTGATGGTTTCGATTGACATGATTCCTGTTGTCCGATCAAATCCTTGACCTGCCATTGTGATGCCGTTTCCGAAGACTTGACCTCTTACAAAAATATCTATTGACGGTTCGCTTTTGAAGTTTGTTTTTATGTTGAATTGTTCTTGAAAACTTCCGATTGACAATCCGGGCAAAACAGATATTGTTGCTTCACAGACGGATTCGGCATACTTATACAAAGAATTTTGTTTGTCTTCATCGCTCAATTCAGATCGCTCAAAAGTACAATCAAAATGCGTTTTGTCTGACCATTGCGGCGAGCTTAATTCTAGCGGTATTTTCTCAAAACCGTAAATCCGCACCTTCGCCGTCTGCTTCTCTAACGCCGACACACTCGGCAAAAAAACAACCGGCGAATTCATCATAATCGGCGCAGTAAACATTCCACGAATTGTCAACATTATCTCCGGCGTATTCGGATCATTTGTGGCAATTATGCCGCCTTGTTCGTATCGTCCTGTTGTTGCCCGTTCCGCGTTGTAGCGTACAGTTGCAATTGCCGTCTCACCCGCCGATATTCTTTGACGGCTAAGATCAATACCTGTACACGTACACGTCTTCTTCTCAACCTTCAAAGTCAAAACACCCGTTCCGATATTCTTGATCGCAAATTCACGCGTTCCGCTATCCTTGACATCCTTAATCCCAAAATCATAAACGGTGCTTTCAATATACGCCTTAGGTCCGGCGTTTGGCTTGGAATTAGTCGCGGCGGTGTTGTTTGTTGATTCGGTGTCAGTGTTTGTCGGCGGAGTTGTTTGCGGTTTGTCAGGTGAGTTTGGTGAGTTTGGTGAGTCAAGTGAGTCCGGTGTTGTGGTTTCGTCGGGAGTCGGCTTCGGCTGTTTTGTATCCGTCACCAATTGAAACTCAACATCCGCACTCCAAGGCGTAATCGCAAAAATAACATTCGCCGTGACAACTCCTGCCACAACACCAATCACAATCGAAATCAAAATAACTATTATCGTTCGCATAATTTTTTATTTTTTGTTTAAGGTTTTCGTTTTTACGATAGTCGCGCAGCGACGACATCATGCATAACCGGTGATGTAGCGAAGCGGAATCACCGGATCGCGACTTGTGTGGTATAAGGCTTTCGCCAGAAATTAACTGGCAAATTTTTTTGTTTTTATTAAAAATCTCCATAGCCCAATTCTAACACTTTTGTTGCCGATTAATTTCCGGCGAAAGCCTTATGTTGCCATTTATCTTGCGTGGCAGTATATCACTGATTAAGTATGCCCGCAAGTGTACATCAAAAAACCACAGCACAACAGTACAACGTTCTCTAATTATTCGTGCCGGATTGTGTTCTCTCCAACAATCAAGCCGCGCAACAACGACATTATCGAATGCGGGTTGTTGTAATACAAACATCCTGCTTATTGTGTATTTGCAAGCAAGATGCTTGCGTTATTTCGAGAAGAGTTTATTGATGGAGACGAAAGAGATTTGACTCAATAATGTCGTTGTTGTGCGACTATAATTTTCGTAGGGCGTTGTCCCTATGCTATATGCTTGTTGCCAACGTTGGGGCGATCAATGTATTGTCGCGAAGCGGCAAGACGGACTGGAACGCGGGCATCCCGCCCGCCTCTGTGTGTGATAGAACCGAACAAGTTGGAACTGAACGCCAAGACGTGTCGGCAAACGTAAGGTGGGTAACCGACCGCCGGGCGGTTACGTCGGCGACAGCCGACAACGGGGGCGGATTACGTGTCGACAAACGTAAGGTGGGTAACCGACTGCCAGGCGGTTACGTCGGCGCAAGCCGACAACTGGATCGCCAGAACACATCGGCAAAACCAAAACGCCCTATGTTTTGAACGTTTTGGTTTTGCCAATGCGTGTTCCGCTCCATTGTTTTCGTCTTGCTCCGCTCGCCGAAAACGCAACCGCCAGCGGTCGGTTGCCCACCTTACGTTTGCCAACACGTCTTGGCGTTCAGTTCAAACTTATTCGGTTCTATTACGCACAGAGGCGGGCGGGACGCCCGCGTTCCAGTCCGTCGCCGCTGCGCGGCGAACTTATGTGGTATAACGAGGACGTTGCCCTACGCTATGATATTTTGCCCTTTCAGGGCGTTGATACAACGCATTGATACGGTGTATTGATAAAGGGCAAAGTAGAGACACAATGACTTGCGTCTCTACAAATCATGGTGATTGCAATTGAAATGAGAATTTTCAAGTGTAAAAAGTATATATTATAAAAGATAAAAGAGCCGAAATAAAAAGACGAAAGACGCAAAACGAATTTAAAAGTGTGAGCAATATACAAAGGTGAATTATGTTGAAAAAAAACGAAACACAAACAAAACGCAATGCTGCATTATTGAGGCTTGAACAGATAAAGATCGAAAACTACAAAGGGATTGATTCTTTAGAGATCAATTTTACGCCGCCGCAATTTTCGGACACGCCGGATGTAACAGTTATCGGCAGCTCAAACGGTCT
>JAISQS010000611.1 GCA_031274045.1 Planctomycetaceae bacterium
GTTTCGGTCGCCGCGAGGACGATGCCTAACTGAAAAAGGCTACAAACATCTCGGCGTAAAAATGGAAAATTACCAAAACACAACCCTATTCGCAAATTCACAATCAGATGTCAACACACCATAGAACAGCCCACCGGTTCTTCTGTGAATAACTAACAGGAAGTTACTGTACTTTTTGTACTTTAAAATTCCCATTCGCAATCACCATCGTCATAATTTTTTTATCGATATTGATCCCCGACTAACTCGCGCTTTACCAATTCGCGATATACGCCCAACTTCACTTACCTTAATAACTATGCGACAAACGGTGTTGGCTACCTTATGTTGCGGCGAATTTTTTTTACGCCCCAACGGGGCAAAAAGCCCATAGCACAGGGCAACGCCCTGTGAAAAAATGCCCCCAATAACTCTCGCCCTGAAAGGGCAAAAGCCAAAATAGGATCGCCAAAACGTGTTGGCAAACGTAAGGTGGGCAACTGACCGCCGGGCTTTCTTGGTGAATAGCGTCGGCGTACTCGCCGACAGCGGGATCGCCAAGATGCACCGGAAAAACCAAAACGCCCTACGTTTTGGGCGATAGAAATTCCGGTGCGTGTTGGCGATCCAGTTGTCGGCTTGCGCCGACGTAACCGCCTGGCAGTCGGTTACCCACCTTACGTTTACCAAACCGTTTTGGCGTTCAGTTCCAACTTGTTCGGTTCTATTACACACAGAGGCGGGCGGGACGCCCGCGTTCCAGTCCGCGCCGCTTCGCGGCGATATAACAAGACCTAACGCCTCCCTGCCTAATGCCTCAAGCCTTCGGTAAAAACATACATTTATGACCGCCGAAAGTTTGATCCATATCTCAAAAATATAACGCGCGTTCTTGTTTTCCGTTTTGCATGAGTCGTGTTGTGTATTGGTTTTTAGAAGTATAAGTCGCGGTCTTTTGAGTTTTCGATTCTGTTTAATCTTTTTATTATTTCTGTTTTTTTTGTTCCGTCTTCGATTTTGTTTAGTTCTTCTTGTATTACTTTGTTACCGGCTTTTTGTGCTTCCGGTGATGCGTGATCGACCAGATATTCTTTCAATGTTGTCAGAGCATTTGGGGTACACATATTTTGTATGAATCCGGGTATTGCGTGTTCCATGAAAACTTTTCCGGTTCGTCCCAACCGATAACAAGCAGTGCAAAAGCTTGGTACATAGCCATCGTTTAGTAATTGTACGACGACTTCATCTAGTTTGCGGACATCGCCTAGTTCAAATTGTTCTCGCTCTAGTGCTTGAATTTGTATATCTTTTTCCTTTTCTTTTTCGTTGTTGTTTTCGTAGCCTCCGATTTCTATTCTGCCTCCAGCGTCAATTTGGGACACGCCGAAACCTAGTGCGGTTTTCCGTATTTCCGCCGGTTCTCTTGCCGTGACAATCAATCCGGTATACGGCACCGAGAGGCGTAAGATTGCAATTAACCGCAAAAAATCTTTGTCCGCAACATCATTCTCCACAACCTCTTTCAAAGTGACTCCGCTTGCCGGTCGCATTCGTGGAAAGCTGATTGTGTGCGGACCTACGCCGTAGTTACGCATAAGATGATTCGCATGAGCAACAAGACTCAACACCTCAAACCGCCAATCCGCAAGACCAAACAACGCCCCCAAACCAACATCATCACAACCCGACTCAATCGCACGCGCAGGAGAATCCAACCGCCAAATAAAATTCGATTTCCGCGTACCAGCCGGATGCATTCGCGCGTATGTCGAATGATGATATGTCTCCTGAAAAACTTGATACGTACCAATACCGACATCCTTCAAAATACGATAACCTTCATGCGAAAGAGGCGCGGCGTTAATATTGACACGCCGGATAGAATCAAGCCCATGACGCACCGAATAGATTTCTTTGACACAGTCCGCAATAAACTCCGGTCCGTATGTAACATGTTCACCGAACACCGCAATCGTCCGCTTATGACCCATTTGCAAAAGACTGACTATCTGTTGATGCAACTCGTCAACCGTAAGAGTCCGGCGAATAGATTCACGATTACTACGCCTAAATCCACAATAAGCACAATCATTCATGCAATAATTGCCAACATAAAGAGGGGCAAAAAGCACTATACGATTTCCATAAATATCACGTTTAAGTTGACGCGCCGTGTCAAATATACGCTCAACAACATCAGGACTATCCGACGATAACAACAAAGCCGTCTCCTCAACCGACAACGGCTCTTTGCTCTTCGACTTCGCTATTATCTCATCAATACGACCAACATCACTCTTTTGACGCATAAGCAACTCAAAACGTTGCTCATCTATAAAATCCGCCCCGCTAGTACTCAATTTAGACATATCGGGCAATTTAAGATTCGACGATCTGGTAGACATAATTATTATTTTAAGGTTAACGTTTGCTTGGTCACGCAAAATAAATACACGCAACCTCGTTTCATGCTTTTTGATCTCTCGTATAAATTGATCAATACGTCTTAATGATAATGATTCTCAATGATAGTGATCAATAGATTGATCGATCAAGTAATATCGAACGATCAAGCAATATCAATTCCAGCCGCAACCACCGGATTGCGTCACCCGTTCGCAGAACGGACATTGCAAAAACGAGCGTAGAATTGTATCGGTTGACTTTCAAAAATCAAGTATGGTAAAAACCGTACCTTGCAAAAAGTTACTTGGTACAGATTCTTCAATCATATTTGCTTCTCGAATTGCCGCGCAGCGGCGCGGACTGGAACGCGGGCATCCCGCCCTTGTTGTACCACACATCTTTTTTGAGAATACGAAACATACAAAATAAACGAAACAAACGAAATTTTACCATCAACTCTTTTCGTTTATTTTGTATTTTTCGTATGTTTTGTATTCTCAAAAAAACTCGTGTAGTATAACGAGGGGGGTTGCCCTCGTCGCTAACGAAAACGTAATAGCGATCTGATAGTCAAGGTATTATTTGTTTACATCTATCTTCCGTTCGACGACTAAATCTTTGAATTGTTGAGCGTCTCCGTTGTCGTCGATTTCGTTTAGTCCGAGTGAGTAGAGGATGTATCCGTTATCGTTTTTTTTGTACGTTAATTTTTGCGATGCGAAGATGTCATCGGGGATCACACTTATATACTTTGGGACAAGTGCTTCTAAATTGTCGGGATATTGACCGTTTTCGCGTTGGTATAATTCCAAAGCAAACGATACACGCAACTGGTCTTTCAATGTCTCCGTTTTCGCTTCCGCATTCGCAAAACTGCCAACAGCCGGCAACATAAAACAATTTATATGATCCGCCACCAATTCCGAACGATACCGAATAGGCAGAAGACGAAGCAATGTGTCTTGCGTTTTTTTTATCGTATCGCCTAATTTCATTACCTCAGGATCGTACCGCAAGCCGATCTGTCTACGTTTTTTGACATCAGTTTCTTTGCTCATTTCTTCCAAGATAGCATAATACACATGTATCCGTTTTGACGCAACATTGTAATCAATCGGTAAAATCGACAACCAACGCAACAAGCGTATCTGCGGGTTTGGCGGCACATCATCATTATCATACAAGTTATCTTTGTTACCTACTAATTCGTCGCGCAATTTGAACAGCAACTCCAGTTCGAACATTTTTTGGAGTCTGATAATTTTATCGAGTGATTGATCTGTTTTTGGCAGATTGTCCAATTCTTTTATGAATTGATGTATTTGTTCTGCACTCGGCTTGCCGTAAGTCAAAATTGACTGAATGACATCAATTCCCATCTTATCCGCGACGATGCCGACGAATGTTTCGACGAACGTCCTTGAGTTATTGGTGATATGCCTTCCGATGCGTAAGATTGTCAATGCGTCATCAAAAGCACCGGCGATGTCATTTCGGCTGATTCGTTCATTTGCGCGAATCGCGAAATCGCTGTATACAGCGCGCGTTACATGAACATCCGGTAGCAAAATACCTATTAGGATATTAGGTTCATATCGGTAACATATCCACTGCGGCTTTTTCGCGGCAGCAGCATAAACCGCCATCGCACCCTCATTTTCACGAACAAATTCCGCAATGTCAGGATAATCTTCAGCACGCCAACTTTTCGTAGTCAACGAAGAATGAAAACCTGATTTTTTGTACTCTTCTTTCTTCGTTTCAACTATTTTTGCTGAAATCGGTTTATACTCAACCGGTTTCTTTGCCGGATCAATTGACATCGCATTGCAAAGCGGAATCCATTTTTCTCGGTAAAATTTGCCATGCCATGATTCGTCTTTGGGCAAATCTTCCCAAACGCAATCACGCATCAAAGCAGACTGTTCCAAAATGTATGGTCCGAATTTTTCAATAACCATTCGGAGTCCGTTGCTATCGGGATTTGTCAGTTGTCCGTTATGCTCAAGCAAAAACGCGCCGACATAATCCGGTGTCCCATCCGGCTTCAATAGCGTGATCAACGTCGTCTCCGGCGAAAGAACCAAACGCGACGGCACAAGACAAAAATACGATAACACCGCAAGAATAACAAACAACGTTATCAAAATCTTGCGACGACTAAACCAAGAACGCTTTCGCTCAACATTAACATTATCAGTTTTCTCCAATGTTACTTTCGACTCTAAATTTGTTGACATAATTTTGTTCTCCTAAATTTTGGGTTAAGGGTTATTCGTTAACGACGGGGGCAAACCCGCCTCGTTATACTACACATCTTTCGATATCTTATTTTTTAGAGAATACGGAATAAACAAAATATGCGGAACAAACGAAATTTTACCATCAACTCTTTTCGTTTATTTTGTATTTTTCGTATGGTTCGTATTCTCAAAAAAACTTGTGTAGTATAACGGTAACAAGCCCCCGTCGCTAACGAAAATGTAATAGCGATCTGATAGTCAAGGTATTATTTGTTTACATCTATCTTCCGTTCGACGACTATATCTTTGAAATCTTTGGTGGTTCCGTTGTCGTCTGTTTTGTTCATTCCGAATGAGTAGAGGAT
>JAISQS010000622.1 GCA_031274045.1 Planctomycetaceae bacterium
TGTTGCCCCGTTGGGGCGAAGGTTATTTATAATCAATTATCGTAGGGCGTTGCCCTACGCTATGATATTTTGCCCTTTCAGGGCGTTGATACATTGCATTGATACAGTGCTTGATAAAAGACACGATGTAAAAGCCCCACAAAAAACGAAATAATCAGGAAAAATCGTAAAACACAAAACGTAAAACGTGACTTTTGTTGCGCACAAAGGCACGAAAAATACAAAGAAAAAAGTTTATTGTTTTATATTCTCCGCGTTCTTTGTGCCTCTGCGCGAAACAAAAATTATATTTCGCGCGGAGGCGCGGAGAACGCAAAGGAAGAATTTTTTCGTTATTCTCCGCGTTCTTTGCGTCTCTGCGCGAAACAAAAAATATATTTCGCGCAGAGACGCAGAGAACGCAAAGGAAGAGAATTTTATTTTTTACTTTGTATTCTTTGTACGCAATCTTTTTTATGGCGGAGGCTCTTTACAAGTTGAAAGTCAAAATCTATATTGTCTCTCTCTGCTGTCGGTTTATTGTTTGGACTTGTGGTTCAATGGTGATCGTCGGCTAACAACCATTAACTCAAAATAGCGATAAGGGGAATTTATGCGATATTTGCAAGGTGTTTTTTTTATGTTGCCGACGAATCGGTTTGCGGTTGTGATGGTGCGGCGTGTATTATTTGTGGTGATTTTGTTTTTCTTGTTGTGGTTTAGTCATCTGTTATTTTTTTCTTTTGTGACGAATCTTTTTGCGCAGGATGATATTCGTGATGGTGGTGTGGTTGTGTCTGATGGTGATGATACTTTAATTCGGGCGAGTGAGTTGTCGGTGGCGTTTCGCAATGCGGCGAAGCGTGTTTTGCCCGCAACGGTCAAGATTATTTCACGCATACAGACTACGGCGGAAAATGAAGCGATGTCATCGCTTATTCCGGCTCTTCCGTCGCCCAAGCAACGCCGTAATCCGGGTGATAGTACGGGGACGGGGGTATTGATTGATCCGAGTGGTATAGTTGTGACGAACAATCATGTGGTTGCGGTTGCGAGGGAGATAGATGTTGAGTTGCCGGATGGTCGGACTTATTTTGCGAAGAAGTTTAGGCATGATCCTGATACGGATTTGGCGGTGATTTGGTTGAATACGTCGCCGAATGAGCGGTTGCCGTATGCGTCGTTTGGTGATAGTGACAAGATGGATATTTGTGATTGGGTGATTGCGGTTGGTAATCCTTTTGAGCTTGATTCTACGGTTAGTGCGGGCATTATCAGCGCGAAGGGACGTTCTTTGCAACAAGTCAGCAGAACGGAATTTTTGCAAACAGATGCCGCAATAAATCCGGGAAATTCAGGCGGACCTTTGATAAATCTCAAAGGAGAAATCATCGGAATAAATACAGCAATAGCGTCAAAATCAGGAGGCTCGCAAGGTGTCGGTTTTGCTCTGCCGTCAAATAATGCAAAATGGGTTGTGGATCAAATTGTGACGAAAGATCGGGTTGATCGTGCGTGGATTGGGATTGTGTCGTCGCCGATTACGCCGAACGAATCTGCAAGATTGGGCGTAAAAATGAAGGTTGGTGTGATTGTTGACAGGACGGTGCCGGGTTCGCCGAGTGAAGAGGCGGGATTGTTGCCCGATGATGTGATCATACGATTCAACGGACAACCAATCAACGAAGTCTACCAATTGCAACGTTACTCCGAGCGCGCTGAAATCAACAGAGAGCATGTCGTAGATTTCATTCGCAACAAGAAGCTGATGCGGGTAAATGTTGGTGCGAGGTTATTGCCGCGTGATCAAATCAGGAGTCCGCATATTCTCGATCCGCAGCGGACACCATCTTATTATGACAGTCAATTGGGTGTTTTGTTGATGGAGATTCCGGAGGTGATGGCAAAAAAATTAAAAATGACCGGCAAGCAAGGAATGATTGCTGTGACTGTTTTGCCGGATGGACGGGCGAGCAAAGCGGGTTTGACAGATGGCATGTTGATTGTTGCGGTTGACAATATTGCTACTCCAAACCGAAGCAAATACATCAGTGCAAGAGAAGGCAGCTCTTTATCGGAAGGAATAAAACTAGACATAATCGAGCCAAAAGGAACCGAACGAAAAATCATAATCAAACTAGCCGATTAACCCAACACCAACAAAACAACACCACACCAGCCGCGTTAGCGACGAGGGCTTGCCCTCAACGAGAAGGGACGTGAAACGGTTTGATATTCTAAACCGCCCACACATCGGCGCAGCCGAAACATTTGCCGCGAAGCGGTAGCGGACTGGAACGCGGGCGTCCCGCCCGCCTCTGTGCGTAATAGAACCGAACAAGTTGGAACTGAACGCCAAAAAATTATTGGCAAATGTTCTCCAATCCGTCTTGGCGTTCCTTCCAAACTCATTTGGTTTCCTAATGCACTTAGGCGGGCGGGACGCCCGCGTTCCAGTCCGCGCCGCTTCGCGGCAATTGTTCGGATACGCCGACGGGTGACGGTTTGGATCAACACGATTACCGTCTCATTTCGTCGGGGGCAAGGTTTCTCAATGCGTTTTCTACTATGTTGGCTTCTTCAACTGTGTTTATTCCCAATGTCTCAACTGGTTTTAGAATTGGCAATGCGATAATTTTTTTTCCTTTATTTTTTAGGATTGCCGGAGTGTCGGTGATGTAATATTCTTTTTGTGAGTTATCTGCTTTTAGTTCGTTGAGGGCGGTCAATAAATCCGGCGTGTGGAAGACGTAGTAACTCATGTTGACTTCTTTTATAAGTTTTTGTTCGGGTGTTGCGTCGCGTTCTTCTACGATTCCAATGAACTCGTTGTTTTCGTTCCGAATGATTCTTCCTAATCCGGTTGGGTTTTCTTTTGTTGCGGTTCCTAGTACGGAAATTTTTTGGGATTGATTTTCGGATTCGTCGTAGGTGTTGAAGAGTTTTTTGATGGTATCGGTTTGTATCATCGGGCAATCACCGGCAACAACTAACACCGCGCCGTTATGATTATTTAGTAGTTTATTGCAAACCATTACGGCGTGACCGGTGCCGAGTTGTTCTGTTTGTTCGACAAATTGCAAATTTGCCCGACTTGACAAAGCCTCCCGAACGAGATCGCTTCTGTAACCGACAACAACAATTATGTGTTGTACAATCGGCTCAATCGCGTCAAGAACATACTCAATCATCGGTCGCCCGCAAACCGGATAAAGCACTTTTGGCAATTCCGATTTCATCCGTGTCCCTTTGCCCGCCGCCATCACAACAGCATACCGCACACCACAAACACAACTAACTTCTGTCACAAAAAATCCCCAAAAAAATTACTGAAATAAAAAAATAAAAACACCCAATATACTTTTTACACTTGAAAATTCCCATCACAATCGCAATCAAAATGATATTGTTACCAGCAATGAGTCTTTGCCAATTCGTAACCGGTGACCAACTTCCCCATCCCTTAATAACCAATGAGCCACCCAATCACACGCCCTTATCCCCTTATTCGTTAATCATAAAGTTCACGATCAAATTTGAGGCGAATTGAATCCAATATAGCGACGTTCTTTGACTTTTGGCGATTCGAAATTGAAAGTACAGACGCAATGCATTGCGTCTCTACTCAAACAATAAAGGGATAAGGGCGCGTGGTGGGGAGCATCATTAGTTATTAAGGGAGGGGAAATTGGTTACCTGTTGCGAATCGATTAAGACTCAATATTGGTTATACAAATTTTCACTGTGAATTTATAAAAGAGGAAATTTCAAGTGTAAAAAGTATATCATAAACAGGAAAGTAAGGATAATACTGCTGTAATTTAACCGATTTCATTTTTTGTGGTGTATGAATTTATTGATTCAACGCCCTGAAAGGGCAACAAGCATTAGCACGGGGCATCGCCCCGTGAATCGG
>JAISQS010000632.1 GCA_031274045.1 Planctomycetaceae bacterium
CGTTGCCCCGAGTGGTGTTTGTGAATCCCTTTCGTAGGGCGTTGCCCTACGCTAATGTAGAGACGCAATGCATTGCGTCTCTACTTTCAGGGCGTTGATACTGCGAATAAAAGACACAATATAACACCCACACAAAATCCGAAATAATCAGCAAAATTGTGCAATGGAAATTAGAGAACTTGGCAGCTGTGAAACTTGCCGGTAATTTTTTCAACTTTTATTTGCGTTACAGATCGCCAAAAAATAATTTCAAACCACATACCGCATAACTTTTTTTTGATCAGGAGTTGTAATGAAGCAAATTATTGTACAAAAATTTGGTGGATTTTTTGTAATCATTTCTGTTGCGTTTATCTTGGTATCTGCAACATTGATTTTTGCGCAAACGCACAATCCTAGCGGGACATCACCGTCAAACAAACCATCCACTCAATCAAAAGCATCAACACCGCCGCGAGCGGTAAATCCGACTCCATCCGCTTCCAATCCGTTCTCTATTTTGATGCCGTCTTATTCAAAACCGAATTCGCCGGACACTTCCGCCGCACCGCCAAAATCAACCGCCCCAAACCCGACAACACCACCGCAAATTTCATCAATTTCACCTTCAAGCGGAGAAAACGACATACTCCTATTGCCCGGAAATTCTACCGCACGACCCGGTCGCAAAACTCGCGAAGACATCATCAGAGAAAAAGCACAACAAGCCGCAGAAGCAAGAAAAAACAACGCACAATACGGCATAAGAAATCCTAATGAATACGACTTTGAACGATTGAGATATGAATCTGATATTGCCAAATTGATCGCAATTGATAACGCAACTTCTCCATACGTCAGATTGACAGCTCAAAATAAAACCGCAGAAAATTTGACCACAACCAAATCCGATTCAGACCCGAATAATACAGAAAATAAATTATCGACAATAACCACAAACAACAACATCACAACATCAACAACACCAATATCACCGACAAAAGATCGCGATATTGCAATCATGGAATTGCAACTTGCGAAACTCATGGCAAGCTCAAACGCACAAGATAAAATTGATGAGATTGAAGCGATAACGCGAAGAATAGAAAGACGCAAAGTGTTTCTTGAAAAGCAAGAGGAGGCGTTGCACGGTGCGGATATTTTTGTTGTGGACAAGTTGGTGCAGTTGACGACGCAATCTCTTGAAGATGGATGGTGTAATCTTTTTGACGGCAAGACACTTTTCGGATGGCGAACGCAGACGCAAGGACATTACGGCGGCGGTCGCTTCCACGTATACAATGGCGAAATTCAAAGCGACCCGTATCATCCGGGTTTGCTGTACACAACGAATCAATTTGGTGATTCGACTATTTCTTTGGATTATTGTGCTGATGCTGATTCGGAGGTTTTTTTGCTCTATCGCACGTCGCCGGATCCGAATGATTTGAAGTCGTCTTGTTATACGATTGTTCTAAATTCATCGGACAGCAACAGACCGCGCGGCACGATTTTCGGACGCGCTCAACTTGACATCGAGCAAGTGCGGGCAGTTGAGACTGAATCGCTAAATAACAAAAAAAATAAAACAAAAAAAATTTGGCGGACAGCACGAATTCAAGGCGACGGCAACACGTTTACTTGTACGATTGATCAACATTTGCCTGTTGTTTTTACGGATCCGATGCCGATTGGTCGTGGTTATGTAGGGTTGCTTGTCACGAAGGGCAAAGTGAGTTTTCGTAACATCATTTGGCAACCAAATTCAATGAACTCGTTGTTTGATGGAATTGAATTGGATTCAACTTGGCGATGCAACCAATCAAATTTGACCATGTCCGTCGGCAACGATTACGCAATACAACTTCGCGGCGGTACGGGTGTTGCCGAATCGGTAATTGAACACGATGATTTTGTCCTGCAATGCGAGTACAGAATCAACACAACATCAGGAAAATTAGGTCTGTTTTTTCGATCAAATTTGAAGAAGGACAAATCGGGATATGAGATTTCTTTGCAAAATTTCCCAACTCGAGTTGACAGGGATGAGATATTCGGAGTTGACGCGGGTTCGTTTGCGAACAGAAAAAGTGCCAGATATGTAGGGGCGAGCGATTTGAAATGGAATTTTTTGACGCTCGTTGCGGTTGACAGACATTTCCAGACATGGATAAACGGAATCCCCGTTTGCGAACTAACTGACAAAAGCCCTTTGCCCAAAAAAATCCAAACCACAAACAACCAAAACGTCAACGAAAACGACAAAAACAAAGATAATCCTGATGAATACATGATTCCAACCAACAGCGAATACCACCGCAAAGGAACATTGCAATTTCACATCCCAATAAGTAATTCAAGCATCGACATAAGACAAATAAGAATATCCAAAATCCAAAAAAGACACAAAAAATAAAAAAACAACACGCCGCAGGAAGAGAAGAATATTTTTTTGAGAATACAAAACAAACAAAATAAACCAAACAAACGAAATTTTACTACCAGCTTTTTCGTTTATTTTGTATTTTTCGTATGATTTCGTATCTCAAAAAAAATAACACAATGAGTGACTCATGGAGATGTAATTGAATTTAAAAAAATTCTTCCATTACCTTCTTGTGAAGAATCCCCCCAAAATAATGCGTGTAGCATTAGAGAATTTTGTAGTAATTTAGAAGGACGAGTTGTATTGATTTATGTGATCGGAGAGAGACATTTCCGGCAAAGGAGTTTGTGTTATTTGTAACATATCTTCAAATTGTGAGTCGCAAGCGGCGAAAACTTCGGCTGGTGTTGGTGCTTTTTTTGTCATCAAAGGTAACTTACCGGCAAGTTTTTGGAAGCATTCCATGAAGTTGTCGGCTTCGTTCCAATCGGTTTCGGACGCGGACGGCAAGATCGCGGAGAGTTGAACTATTATTGAAGCGGCGACAGAAGAGTCTGGTTTTGATTTGACTAAATTCGGGTCGATATGCGTTTGAATTGACTGTGCAAAATCATCACCAAATCCCCACTCTTTGACCAAAAACGCGCCTGCATCCGCGTGTGACCAACCAAACGCTTCGTACTCTAATTTTGACAACCGCACTCTGCTGTCACTCAATTTGGTCAAAAAAACCGTGTACTCGTCAGGACGATTTTGTGCAAGAATCGGCACGGCAATATCCTGAAAAAGACCCGCAACAAAAATCTCCTCCGGCTCAATCGCCTGAAAATAAGACGCATAAACTTTGCAAAATACACCGCGCCGCAAAGCGTCTTGCAAAACCCGCCGCAAACTAAACGGACCAACCTTAGGATTAGGAAGCATTGCAAATACAGCGTTCCAAAGAACGAAATTTTTAATCGTCCTAACACAAATTAACGACAACGCCATCTGCACCGCCGTTATCTTATGACGGAAACCAAAAAAGGCAGAATTTGCAAACTTCAGGACTTGCGACATTAAGCCGGGATCCGCCGAAATCGGAATCGCAATCTCCGGCGGTCCGTTCTCCGGATTCTTCGCCAATTCCAAAACCCTCGCAGCACTCTGGGGCAACGCCAACAGATTGCTGCCCCGCAACTCCAACACAAGATCATCAGGTACATTTATAGACATAAGACGTTATATACTAGTGACAGTTAAAATTCAAATCGCCAAGTTGATCGCAATCAAACAAGACCGCTATTACCACACGGGCAAAACCACCGCACACACGACAGCCCTCAACCCTTCTCCGCTCCGCACACGCCCAATTTGCGCAACAGAAAATCCAATAAAACAAAATCCGTACACACAACAGGAACCAACAAGACACAAATTGTACAATAAAAATCAAATCACGCTAGATACGAAGTTCTGTAACTACGATGCGTTTTGATTTGCCGCGAAGCGGCAAGTGAAAAAAATTGCCGCGAAGCGGCGCGGACTGGAACGCGGGCGTCCCGCCTCGTTATACCACATAAGTTCGCCGCGAAGCGGCGACGGACTGGAACGCGGGCGTCCCGCCCGCCTCTGTGCGTAATAGAACCAAAAAAGTTTGAACTGAACGCCAAAACGGATTGGCAAACGTAAGGTGGGCAACCGACTGCCGGGCTTTCTTGGTGAATAGCGTCGGCGCAAGCCGACAACTGGATCGCCAAAACGCATCGGTAAAACCAACACGCCCCAACGGGGCAA
>JAISQS010000721.1 GCA_031274045.1 Planctomycetaceae bacterium
GTATCGGCGTTGAAGGCGGAGGAGTAACGAATGTGGGTTCTTGAAATATACCAATCACGTCAAGGCGAAGGGATTTGGACGGGCAACAACTCCGTTTTTGTTCGCCTGCTCGGTTGTCCTTTGCGTTGTCGGTATTGTGATACGGTTTATGCGCAGCGTTTCAATGAACAAAATGAAGATGTTGAGCATGGAGCAGACCTTTTGCCGGAGGAGATTGCGGGGCGGGTGTTGTTGCTTGATCAACCGCATGTTGTTTTGACCGGAGGCGAGCCGATGCACTCAAAAGAGATTTCAAGATTGACGCAATTGTTGAAAGATTTCGATTATCAAATTACGATTGAGACATCCGGAATTTTTTATGCTGATGTTTATTGTGATTTGATGTCGATTAGTCCAAAATTGAGCAATGCCCGACCGATTGAGATTGTAGACGCACAATGCCGATGGCACGAGGAGCATTGTTCGAAGCCTGATGTTGTGCAGAAATTGATGTCGCGTTACAACTATCAATTGAAGTTTGTGGTTGATACGCCGGAAGATTTAGATGAGATCGATTTGTACCTCGCCCAATTCCAATCCGTCATCCCAAACCGCATCCTCCTAATGCCGCAAGCAACAGACGTAAAAACAATGGATAACAAAGCACGTTGGATAATACCGCATTGTGAATCGCGCGGGTTTAGTTATTGCCCAAGAATGCAGATTGTTTGGTACGGGAATAAACGAAGAACGTAAAGTAAAGACAACCGGCGCGATAATGTTTGTGGGCGGCTGCCCGTCGCGCAGTACAAATTTTTTAACCAAAAAAAACTAAAAAACTAATAAACGAACAGATGATAAAAACAACATTCACAGATGATTTTGATGAGGAATTTGACGATGAGGACTTTGATGACGAGTTCGACGAGGATTTTGAGGAACTCTCGGACGCGGAGTTTGATGAGATTGATGATATAGATGAGAGTATTTTTGACGATGCTGATTCTATTGGGGAGGATGATTTTGAGGATCCGCTTGAGGATGAATCCGGTGTGTATGACGTTTTTGACGAATTGGACAACGCAGACGATGGATTTGAAGATGATGCCGGTACTGTTACGCCGTAATTTTGCACGTACACTAAACCGACAATAAAGTATCACTCAATCAGTATCACTCAATATCAATCAATTAAACTCCACAATAAAAAAACGCTTTGTGCAACGTAAATATGACAAAGCAAAACTCACGGATTGTGATTCGGTTATTTTGGGCAAAGGACTAATAGGATCAAGAAACCTTTTGCTCAAAATAACGTATCGGTATTTTACTGATCATTTTATTTTTTGTGTTGAAACGTAATGCGGGTGTTGGTCGATTGTAAATTGCAATGCTTTGCGGTACGTCTCGTATTGGTATGGACTGTTTTAAAAAATTCAAATATTGCTGTTGCGTTACTTTCCATTTTTTTGGTACAATTCGCGAATCGTTTCGGGCAAGCTTATGAAATGCTGTCCCGATTGTATTAAGTTTTGTACTGTGTGTTGAGTAATTTGCATGGTATCAAATAACATTAACCGAGACTTGTGAAGGAGACTTTGCAGGAAAAGAAAATCGATGAAAACTACTTTTTCAATAAAAATTGGTGCGTTGCTTTGTGTATTTTTTGTTGGCGTTTTGTTTTTGGCTGCGTGTCAGCGGGAAACATCAGGTCAACCAATCACGCCGCCAAGCACTTCGCCCGAATCGTCAGCAACAGCGCAAACGCACACGAACGCTGACAACAACGAAACCGCCGCAAAAGCCGATAACGGACTTTTGCAATTAGTGCCGACCGTTCGCGAGCAGACGATTGCAAAATTGTACGTGTCGCAATTGGAACGCCATCACATTTCGCAAAAGAAGATTGATACCGCAATTTCAAAGGAGGCGTTTAGAGTCTATTTGAAATCGCTTGATCCGTTAAAGATGTATTTTTACCAGTCGGATATTGACGAATTCACAAAAAATTACGAGGCGAAATTTGCCGAATACGCAAAACAACGCCACAACAATTTAGCTCCCGCGTTCACAATCTATAACAGATTTCTGAAACGGATAAAAGAGCGAATGGACAATGTGATGTTGATTTTGGACTCAACACACGACTTCACGGTGGATGAAGAAATCATTCGGGATAAAGACCTGATGACATGGGCAAAATCACCGGAAGAAGCTCTTGATAGATGGAGAAAAAGAATCAAGGACGACATTCTCGATATGCGCGGCAAGGAACGCGAAAAAGCAAAAGAACGCGAAAAAGCAAAAGCAGAAGGAAAGGACATAAAAAAAGAATTGACCGCTGATGACCGCGATCCTTTGGAGAGGTTGAAGAAACGGTATGGAAGTTTCAGAAAAAGGATGTTGCTGGAAAACCAAATTGCAAGCAAGAAAACACAAGACGACGTAAAACAAAACGCGAATGATGAAGTTTTGGAATACTATCTGTCCGCAATATCCGGCGCACTCGACCCGCACACAAACTACATGTCAAAACAAACTTTGGAAAGTTTTGACACAATGATCACAAAAAATATTCACGGTATCGGTGCTACGTTGACTTCCGAAGACGGATATACGGTGATAAAGAATTTGGTCAAAGGCGGTCCGGCGGAGAAGTCCGGCGAGCTGAAAATCGACGATAAAATCGTAGCTGTCGGTCAAGGAGACGATGGCAACATGGAAGATGTTATTGATTTCAAGTTGTCGGATGTCGTGAGTCTGATTCGCGGCGAAAAGGGGACAATTGTAAGATTGGAAGTTCAGACGGCAGGATCGTCAAAGATTGTAAAAATTATCCGCGACAAAGTAGACTTGAAAGATCAAGTTGCGAAGTCGGAGGTTTTTGAGACGGGCAAAAAAGACGATGGCAGTGTGTATAAAGTTGGGGTGATTGATTTGCCGGATTTTTATCTTGACTTGGACGCGATAAGGCACGGCGATCCGAATGCGAGAAGTACAACGACTGATGTCAAAAAAATATTGAGTGAATTTATTTCAAAGAATGTTGATGTGGTTGTTTTGGATTTGCGAAAGAATGGCGGCGGGTCTTTGGTTGAGGCGATACAGTTGACGGGGTTGTTTATTGAAACGGGGACAACAGTACAAACAAAAGATGAAAGCAGCCGACCGCAACCGCGCGATGATCCCGATCCGGGTTGTGATTGGACGGGTCCGCTTGTTGTTGTTACGAGCAAGTTCAGCGCGAGTGCAAGCGAAATTTTCGCAGGGGCAATCAGAGATTACAAAAGAGGACTAATCGTCGGCGACTCAAGAACACACGGCAAAGGCACCGTACAACAAATGAAATCTTTGGCGGACGAATTGTTTCCGGGCAGCGGCAACAAAACGCTAGGCGCAATAAAAATCACGATTCAAGGTTTTTACAGCCCCAACGGCGTTTCACCGCAAAGAGAGGGTGTTGCTGCGGATGTCGTGTTGCCGTCGTTGAGTGATGTCTTGGAAGGAATTTGCGAGTCAGATTTGGACAATCCGCTAACTTTGCACAAAATTCCGGCAACAAATAATCCCGCAAAAGAACCATCATACGTCAAACCGGAAATTGTTAAAAAGTTAAATGAACTGTCGAAAACAAGAGTCAAAGAGGACAAAGAATTCAATATACTCGTCGACCAGATCAACAACTACAAAGCAAGACAAGCAAAGAAAACAGCAACTCTAAATGAAAAGAAATTTTTTGAGGAGTTGGACAAGTTGAATGAGCATGTTGATGAGTTGGAGGAGTTGAGAAAGGACTTGAGTGATGACGTACCGATCAAGAGGACGTTTTATATGAATGAGTTGTTGAGTATTGCGGTGGATTATGTTGTTGAGTTGGAGAAGTCCGGTACAAAGTTTCCGGCGGATCGAAAAATTCAAAGACGCAATAGCCCCGCATTCAACTTTTTCTTTGGCATGAAGTAAGAGGCGGACATGGGCTTCTGCCCAAGAAACATTTGAAAAAGACAATGTTTTGAGGGCAGACGAGTGAGGTCTGCTGTGATCCTGCTGAATGTGAAATAATATT
>JAISQS010000052.1 GCA_031274045.1 Planctomycetaceae bacterium
CGCTTGCACGGGGTTATCAAAATTCAACACCTCCGGTGTTGTTCCGCTCCAAAACAAACACGCGAATACGTTTATGACTTGTGTGGTATAACGAGGCGGGATGCCCGCGTTCCAGTCCGCGCCGCTTCGCGGAAATTGTCGGCTACGCCAACAATTGGGGCGTGTTGGTTTTGTCAATGCGTTTCACGCTCCCGTTGTCGGCGAGTACGCCGACGCTATTCACCAAGAAAGCTCGGCGGTCGGTTGCCCACCTTACGTTTACCAACACGTTTTGGCGTTCAGTTCAAACTTTTTTGGTGCTATTACGCACAGAGGCGGGCGGGACGCCCGCGTTCCAGTCCGCGCCGCTTCGCGGCAATTGTCGGCTACGCCGATAATTGGGGCGAGTTGGTTTTGCCAGTGCGTGTTCCGATCCTATTTTGGTTTTTGCCCTTTCAGGGCGAGGGGTATTGGGGGCGATTTTTCACAGGGCGTTGCCCTGTGCTATGGGCTTTTTGCCCCGTTGGGGCGTGTTGGTTTTGCCGATGTGTTTGATCCCACTGTCGGCGAGCTATAATGATTTACTGGCGACGCTATTCACCAAAAAAGCCCGGCGGTCGGTTGCCCACCTTACGATCACCAACGCAAAGAAACTTGTGTTGTGTAATGAGGTCTAACGCCTGTTACTTTCTTTTTTCAAGTTTTGGAACAAGTCTAATGAAACCCATGCCGAGTCCTTGCATTCCGTAGGAAAGAATCGCTCGGTAGAATTTATTAACATCTGTTAAATCCGCATAATCTGTTGACAAAATATTTTTAACGCGAAACACGCGAAAAAACGAAATTCGCAAAAGTGGAATAATTCAGCAGGAATGTAGGGGAAGGTATGGGAAGATTTTTTTTGAGAATATTTTTGTCAATAGATTTTTATCAACAGATTTTACAGGTTAGTTTTTTATTAGAATCTGTTGACAAGATCAAGATATTGTTGACAAGATCAAGGTATTTGGTTATTGTCGGATTTTTGGTGTGGTGAAGATTATGTTGCCGTAGTTTATGGTTGTTGTGGGTTTTGTGGGGTCGGTTGGTTGTGGTTTGTGGGTTTGATCGTTTTGTTGTTGGTTGTGGTTTTGGGTTATTTCGGTGTCTTGTTGTTCTTGTGTTTTGGTGCTATTTTTTTCTAGGAATGTTGCAAAGGAATTTGAATCGGGTGTGTCAAATGATGGCGTTTTTATGGTGGTTTGTGGTTGATTTATATTGTCCTGTTGTGTTTGTTCTTGGTTGTTTTTTCGATAAAGTTCTCTGATGTTGTTCAACTTTTTATCAAACCTGCGCGCGGCACGAATCGCTACGCGGTCTACAACATCAGCAAAATCGTCACGTACTTCCGGTCGTACCGACTTGACGCTTTTTGTTAATCTCTTTACAGATTCCGCGCTTATTGCCGACGTATCTGACACGTGACTCACAAATCCCAACGTTTGCTCAAAATTACCATCAGCAATTTTGCCCAAAGAAGCCGCAAATAACTTTGTCAACAAATCCGCACCAAGACTGTCAATCTTGACAAACACATCAAGCCTGCAAACGATTATCGGTTCACTGTCGGCATTGCGGGCAAACCGCGTTTGGAGCAACAAAAGAGCATCGCCGTCAATCTTGCGGGTCATAAATGGCCCCTTGTATTCACCCTTCGCGTAAATGGCACAATACTTCGTCGTCCGATAAAGCACCCCAATATTCGCAACCGTCCCCGTCGACTCAATCATACTATACCGATTCACGTCCAATTCACGCAACGAAATCTGCGTCATACCAAGCCCCTCCCAAAAACCTACAAGCAAATCAGGATGTTCCAAAAAATATTGATACACTTCGGGATCACAAAAAAACGCCTGCGTCGGCATGTGATGATACAACGTATGATTTTGAACAATACTCGAAACTTTTTGTTTTGCGGCTGGTGTCAAATCATCCCAAGGAATATTTTTGATTATGTTTTGTTTTTGTGTACGTTCTACGTCGAAGTTGGTTTGTGGTTGGGTGGCAGACTGGTTTGTGGTGTTGGAGTGAGACCATTTTGTCTGTTTTGATTTCGCGATAATTGTTCCGTTTTGCCGCGAGTTTTCTGATAATTTGGAGTACGTTGGGCAATTGTAATTATCCGGCTCGACTGTAGGGGTTGGTCTGTTGGCAGATCGTTCTGATTGAATGTTATCGGGAGAATTTGAGCGATGTGAGCTGTTGTACAAATCGGAATCATACACGTCAAATGCAGTTTGCCCAAACACGGATAACTGCAAAAAAAGAAACAACAACAGCCCAAAAAATACCAAAACAAAAAATCGTAACCCCAAAAAACAAGTTAGCACAAAACGAACTAAACCAGAAGCACCTTCCGCCGCGCCCGCATTCGCCGAACCAATTTTTCCAAATCCATTTATATAATCACTCGCTCTGCATCCCATGCAATATGATATTTTTTTTGTATTTGTCATAGACATTCCGCGCCAATACTTTTTCTGCAAAGGGCGTAATTGATTTTGGGAAAATAATTTTTCTACGGTCGTGATAATTCTGAATTTTGCGGTTCGGTCTGCACTCCACACTAACTCAACCAGACTCATCGGCAATCCACCAACACAAACACACAAATTTTGATAGAATTGTCACAATTAAATTTTGATCCATCATAAAATCGGACTATAAGGAAATTTCCCACAAAGATAATTCAAAGGGGATAATTCACAGAAAGGTAAGGGAAGGTAATGGAAGAGAGAGGGAACGAAAAAATATATTCAACCACAGAGAACACAAAGGACACGGAGAATACATTATTTCTGTTACCGATGTTGAGTCCTGAATCAATTCGCGTCTGGTTACCAACTTCCCCGCCATTAGTAGCTACAGGTCGAGTGCAAGCATTCGCGGGAGATTTTAGATTGAGGATTTTCGTTTTAAAAAATTTTTGCATGTGTAAGAAAATGCCGTTGACAAAAAATTCAAATGCCGATATTATTTCTGTCACCATTTTTATTCGGCGTTTTGGTTAAGATTTTGTTGTTTGTTATTGGACAGATTTTTCGGTCTTATAACGTTTATAAAAATTTTGTATTGTGTTCAATCAATTGAACAACAAAAGTCAGAGCGTTGTTTGACTCCGTGTGCGGCGGTTTACTGTGTCGGTGAATCGCTTGAGTTATGCGGAATATGTTAAGAGCTTAGTTGCGAACAGAGATAAAAAAGTTTTGCAACAATGCTTATTCAAGTTTATTGATATTACAAAAAATCAATAACCAACCAAAGGAGTACAAATTATGAACTCAAAAAACATCAATTGTTGCGGTCAGATTGAGAACCGCAGAAACGGACAAAAATTGGAAGACCTGCGAGAAAACGCGGATCCGAAAATAGCCCCCAAATTAACAAATGTTAAAATAGGCAAACGGGGGGGGGGGGGCTATCTATGTAATTCGACTTTTTTCTCGAGTTCTTCTGATTTTTTTATCTCAAACAAATCTTGTGGTTTGAGGTTACTTGGTTTTACGCTTGTTGAGCTTCTGGTGGTGATTGCGATTATTGGAGTTTTAATCGCGCTACTTTTGCCAGCCGTTCAAGCCGCCCGCGCGGCAGC
>JAISQS010000069.1 GCA_031274045.1 Planctomycetaceae bacterium
TTACCGGATAACAAGCGGCTTACATGGTCATGCGATAAATAACCATCAAGCAACCGGGATAAACCCGTAGCCGTTGTACTGCCAACACTGCTCAATAAATAATCCGTATACAAATCCAAGCGTTCGTCCATGATAAAAAATCAACTCCTTCCTTTACTGGGTTACTCTGATCATTGGGAGCAACGTACTCCCAAGAACACATATTTTACCAAATCGGGGACAATGCGACAATAAAAATTCTTAACAAAACAAAACAAAGCAATACTTTTCTAAATGAAGAACTACTGCGTAATATGAGTTATTAATGTTCTCCATCGGGAGTCCTAATCGCAAATTTGTGTTAATAATAATTTTATTGTTGCCAGAATCAATAGCGTGTTGAACGATGCTTCTAACGGCATCAATCACGTAATCCGAACATTCACGATAATCGTGGCTCTCTATTGGAATCTTAAAATTCATTTCGTCGTATGTTGACATAACTTTCCTCTTTTTATAGTAGGACTATTGAAATTTCCTATAATCTCCTCTCCTTAATCTCTTCGTTTAGCTTCGCGATCAAATCGTCAACCATCACTTCCCCCAATTCTCCGTCTTTTCTGCTTCTTAGGGCAACGCTGTTATTTTCTGTTTCTTTTGCGCCGACAACTGCGAGGTATGGGACTAAGTCTAAACGTCCTTCGCGGATTTTTGCGCCGATTTTTTCGTTGCGCAAATCGGTTGTTACGCGGATATTTTGGGACAAGAGTTTTTGTTCAACTGATTGAGCGTAGTCGTTGAATTTCTCGCTCACAGTCAAAATACGCACTTGCTCAGGCGAAAGCCACAACGGGAACGCCGCCGCAAAATGTTCTATCAATATCCCACAGAATCGCTCAAACGACCCCAACGGCGCACGATGAATCATTATCGGCGTGTGCGGTTTGTTGTCCGAACCGGTGTATTCCAAATTGAATCGTTCGGGCGACGGCAAGTTGTAATCGAGTTGCACGGTGCCGAGTTGCCAACGCCGACCCAAACAATCCTTCACCACAAAATCCGCCTTCGGACCATAAAACGCCGCCTCGCCCTCCACAATCTCCAAACTCGGTAATTGCATCTCACGACACACCTTTTCGAGACTCGCTTGAGCAATCTTCCAATTCTCCGGCTTGCCGACATACTTATCGCTTGTCCAATCACGAAAACTCAATCGCACCTCAAAATCGTTGAAACCCATTGTCCGCAACACCGTCAGCGTCATATCAATACAACTCCGAAACTCTTCCTCAACTTGTTCCGGCGTACAAAAAATATGTGCGTCGTCTTGTGTGAATCCGCGAACTCGTGTCATGCCGTTGAGTTCGCCGGATTGCTCGAATCGATGCACGCAACCAAACTCCGCAATCCGAACCGGCAAATCACGATAACTTCGCGGCTTTTGAGAATAAACCATAACATGATGCGGACAATTCATCGGACGCAACAAAAATTCATCGCCATCTTGCATCTTGATTGGCGGAAACTGACTCTCCGCGTAATACGGATAATGCCCCGACGTTTTGTATAACTCGATATTACCGATAACCGGCGTGTTGACGGTGGTGTAACCGCGTTTGACAAGTTCTTCCATGATAAAATTTTCGAGTTGCCGACGCACAATCGCACCCTTCGGCAGCCAAAGCACCAAACCTTGACCAACACGCGAATCAATCGCAAACAACTCATGCTGTTTGCCAAGAACCCGATGATCACGTTTTTTGGCTTCGGCAATCCGATTCAGATGTTCGTCAAGTTCTTTTTTGTCAAAAAACGCCGTACCGTAAAGGCGTTGGAGTTGTTGTTTTGACGCATCGCCCTTCCAGTACGCCCCCGCAACCGATGTCAACTTAAACGCACCAACAAACCGCGAACTTGGAATATGCGGACCTCGACAAAGATCAAGAAATTCACCTTGTCTGTAAAATGAAACTTTTTCTTCCGCCGCGAGAGATTCTTTGAGATGTTCGACTTTGAGTGTTTGCGACATGCCGGTCAAGAGTTCAACCGCCTCCGAATGCGGAATCTCAATCCGCTCAAATGCCTCGTCAAGTTTAACGAGTTTTTGCATTTCCGTTTCAATTTTTTCAAAATCATCTTCGCTCAAACGATGTTCCATCCAGAGGTCGTAATAGAAGCCGTTATCGACGGTTGGACCGAATGCGAGTTGGACGTTTTCGTAGAGCCGCATGACGGCGCGAGCCATGAGGTGTGCGGTTGAGTGCCGCAAAATATCGAGTGACTCGGAATCTTTTTTGGTGAGGATTCTCAAATTGACGCTTCCGTTTTCGGGCAATTTGAAATCCGCCCCAACAATTTGACCATCAACAACCGCCGCCACCATCGCCTTCGCCAACCCCGCCCCAATCTCAGACGCAACTCCAAAAGGCGTAACCAAACCAGAATACTCCCGAACCGAACCATCCGGCAACTCAACCTTTAACATAATCATTTCTCCATTTAGTAAATTATCAACACACAATACCGGCAACACATACCGGCAACAGTTTAATTTTCGTTGCGCAAATTTGACAATAGCTAAACTAATTCACGCTGCCATGAGAGCAATACCGAACACCGCATCAACTCCGGTATTTGTCACACTGCCAACAAACAACAATGTCAAACTTACATTGATCGTTTGTACAAAAAGATGCCAGATTATACAGCCAAACCGCTCACCGACAATGTATCCCGCAATCAACACGACAACAACACGACAACAGCACGACAACAACACGAACATTCGTTAAACGGTCAGACGGCGCAGCCGACAATTGCCGCGAAGCGGCGCGGACTGGAACGCGGGCGTCCCGCCCGCCTCTGTGCGTAATAGAACCGAACAAGTTTGAACTGAACGCCAAAACGTCTTGACACTCCTTCCAAACTCGTTCGGTTCCATAACGCACTTAGGCGGGCATCCCGCCCGCGTTCCAGTCGCGCCGCGAAGCGGCAAAGATGTGTGGTACAACAAGGGCGTTGCTCCGCGCTATGATATAATTTCGGTGGTCATAAATGTATGTTTTTACCCAGTAGATGCGGGAAGGCTTGAGGCATTAGGCAGTGAGGCGTTAGGTTCGCTGCCTAACGCCTTTATGTCTTCTTCCCACCTAACGTCTCTCCCGCCTAACGTCATTTTTATGACCGCCGGAAGTATACAAATAAGGTTTTGATTAGAGCGGATATTGCGCTGATATATTATATTTTTTGTCTATTGATATTTTTCGTCTGTTTCGTATTTCAAGAAGCCTAAAATTGGTTTAAGATTTCACCGAATTCGGTGATTATTGCTTCGGTTCTTTTTATATCTTCGGGCGAGTCGACACCGCTTGTGGTTTTTCGACCTTGATAGTTTACCGGTACGACTTTTATTTTCATGCCGTTTTCGAGAAACCGCATTTGTTCCAACCCTTCGATACAACTCAATTCATAACACGATTGCGGCAAATCAATATAACGTTCCAATGTCGCCAACGTATAAGCGTATATTCCAATATGACGGCGAACCGGACTAACCGGTAAGCGTTTTTTGGCATTATCAATATTGCGAATCATTGGTAATACCGCCTTAGAAAATGCTAGGGCAAAATTCATTTTGTCAACGAGAACAGTTGTACCGGAATGCGGCGTAATCTTTTTCGTTTCAATAATGCGATCATATTCGTTCCAGTCAAGTTGGACTGCGGGCGTGAATAAATCCGCGTCGGGATTTTCCCGCCAACTATTGATCAAAGCTTGGATTATTTGCGGCGGGCAAAGAGGATTATCACCTTGCATGTTGACGATCAAATCCGGCTTGACCGCGTCCGATAACACCGCATCCCAACAACGCTCCGTTCCACTCTCACAATCAGACCGAGTCATCACAACAGGAATCGCATTATCGTTACAAAAATTCGCTATCCGCTCATCATCGGTTGCAACCTTGTAAGTACAACCCTCCTGCAACCCACAAACATAAGCCGCAATATCCGCCACACGTTTCACCAACTCGACCCCCGCTATCTTGATCAACGGCTTGCCGGGCAAACGAGTCGATTGATAACGCGACGGAATAATAATACTAATCGTACCGATTCTTTTTGACATAATAATTTCTTCTTGATTGTGCAAAATTTGCCTTGAACGAGGCGGGGTTAAATTGATTGGTAATATATCAGTGAAATACTTCAACACAGTAGAAAAAACAAACCTTATTTACAACCTGATTTTCTTACAAAAACAACCTTAGTAGCCATGTAATATCCTAGTTTTGCAAGCCTAGTTTGGCAAGCCGTAGGTTTGCATCGCTCGGTAGAAAATGATGTTCCCACTTCTTGTAATTATGAATTCGGAATTATGAATTATGAATTCGGAATTAAAGATATTGCTCCGCATTCCGCATTCC
>JAISQS010000085.1 GCA_031274045.1 Planctomycetaceae bacterium
TCTATTCTTTGGGTATGGTTCATTTTTAATCCTCCTTGAAAAAAATTTTTTCTAGCGTAAAATCCCCGCCAGACTCGATTGAATTATGCGATTTACGCTACACGCAAATCACCAAACAAAAACAGATTATACTCGATTAAATGTTATGGAACAAGTCTAATCAGTTGGCTTTCTGCGTTGTCGCCGTCAATGAGAACGGCTATTTTCTTATTGTCGGTCACGATATTTTTCCTTTCCTTTAACAATATCTCCTTTAACAAAATTTTATTGCCAGACCTCCTGACAACTTCTGTTCAGATTCTATCACAAAGAAATTTTAACGAAATAAATTTAAAAAAGATTCTTTGATTAATTTTGAGTCAATTTTACAATATTTCGTTTGTTCCGTATTAAAGATATTCGTGTTTTGGGGGAACTTCTAAAAACTCATTATTTTGCCTAAAAATTGCTCGCAAGTTTCTTATTTTTCAATGCGAAATTTGTGAGGAGTGAGGTTTTTAGAAGTTCCCTTACGTTACGGCTGGTGCCTTTGTTTGAACGGTTCCCACCCCAGCCAATTGCTCAACTAAAGCGTCGTCAAACTACATGCCAAATAGGTTATTATCACGATGGACTCCTCTCAGTCCACAAGTTAAACCAAGCTAGCTTGGCGATACCACAGGAAGGTAAGAGAATGTAAGGGAAGTTTGGAATATTCTTCCATTACATTCCCTTCCTTCCTGTGAAAAATTCCACAACAATGAGACAATAACAATGAGAGAACTTGGTACTACGGAGAGCGGTTGCCTGCCTTATCTGATTGAAATTCCCAAAACGGAACGGGGAAAAAAATTGATCTGGACACGTTTTCCGAGAATCGGTAAACTGCCAGCCAAGTATTTTTTTCCAATTCTCACATCGGAGAACCTTGAGTATGAATTTTCCGATTTACCGTTGTTTGCTCATAACGGCAATCGTTGTTGTTTGTGGGTCGTTGCTTGCTGAAGAGGAAGTGCTGACGCCGCCCAACAAACTTAAGAATGTTGTTGAGCCATCGAATTATCCGTTGCTCGTCTATCCTGAAGACGGTCCGGTGGGCTACGTCACAACCGAACATCATACCGGTTCGTCGATCAGCCGCCGCTATGTTGACACGCCAACTCCCGAAACGCTCGCGAAAACCGCAACCGTTCGATCCGCTGCCGGTAACCCGGATCAAAGCCGAACAATTCAGGTTAGCGATGTCGCCCCCTCACCACGCACTGCCGCAACTCCTCCCCGAATCGCTGAAAAAAACGCTTCGAGACCGCCATTGCCTCCGAATTTACCGAATTTACCAAAGCAGTTGGAAATATCATCCGAAATCGCCGCGCCGCGTCCGGTGGCGGATTCGTCCATCACTGACCACTCCAACATCGATCCGTACCATCCGCCAGTCCGAACCGCCGCATTTCAAGGCGTCATACCGGGAGAAACAACTCTGAATCATGTTACCGAACTCTGGGGACAACCACTCCAAAAAACAACCGTTGACAACCTGCCCGCTCATCTTTATTCAACAGAAATCCTGAATCATATCGAAGTGACTTTTAAGGAACATGTTGTCAAATCAATTGTGGTTCAACTCGACGAACCCTTTCCCGAAGAACAAGTTCGGGAAGTTCTCAAAACGGAACTGCTCAAATCAAAACCGGTGTTGATTCCTGATGAGAGCGGTAAAATTATCGGCGAAGTATTTCCCGAAAAAGGGGTTTTGTTTCTTTTTGCACCCTCCGAAGACGAAAATTTACTCGTCAAACAAATCGGTATTGAACCGGTTTCGTCCGAGCCGTTCGTTCTCCGTGCCGAAGCAACCCTGAACGATCAGCCAAGCGAAGCCCAACGCGATTTGAAAGACGCCATTCGGATTAATCCTGATGACGCCAAAGCGTTTTGGCTTCTTGCCCAAATTGAAATGATGAGCGGCAATGTCGATGCCGCTTTGATTCATGCCGAACGCTCCATCAAACTGGACGAACGGCGTCCCGCTTATCATTTGACGTATGTTCAATCTTTGGTTCGGATGAATCGAATTGAGGAGGCGAAACTTTATCTTGAAGAAACCATCGGGATTTGTGACCGTTATCCGCACGAGAAAGCCCGTGCACTTTCCATGCTTGGCGATCTTTACCGGACAAGCCAGAACCCCGACTACGAAATCGCAATCGAATGTCATTCCGATGCGATTCGTCTTGCGATGAATCTGATTGACCATGACAACCAGACGATCCGGCAAACAGCAAAAGACGTTTTGTTTGATGCTCATCTCGGAGCAGCGCGGGATGTGGCGTGGGGGCGTTGGGACAAGAAGGAAGAATCCATTGCAAAATGGATTTCGCGGGCAAGAGAAATCACAAAAGATACGGAAATGATTGTTGCCAGACGATTTTCTAACGAATATCCATTTAAAATTGCCGTTTGTATTCTTGCCGCGCAAGTGGGTTTGCCGGACGAGCAGGAAAATATGGAAGAGTACATTGACGAGGTGTTGAATACGGGCAATGACTTAATTGAATCGACACGTGATCCGATTTTACAACGCAAATATCAATGGGAAACCAGTCTTTCTCTTTACGATGCGGTACAAATTTTCCAACTTCGCAAGAATTATTCGGCGGCGTTGAAATATGGAGAGATTGCAGCGGATTACATGGAAGCCGGTATTAAAGATCGAAAAAGCGATACGGATTTTTATCTTCTTGGTCGTTTATATTTCCGGCTTGGAGCCATCCACGCGATTGGCAATCAAAATCATCGTGCGGCGATTGAGTGGTTTGATTTAGCCAAACCGGTTTTTGAAAAACTGTTGCCGAAAATCAATCCCGAAGCACTTGGAAGATTGGGCGAAACTTTAGTCAGTATGGGCGTTTCCTACTGGATGACCGAACAGCGGGAAGAAGCCATCCGGTTGACAGAGCGGGGACTCAAACAGATAGAGCGTGGCGTTAAAAACAAGGTGATTGACGAATCGGCGTTATCGATTCCGTATTCGAATCTTGCCAACATGTACCGCGAAACTGGCAAGACCGATATTGCCGAACGTTATTCCAGACTTGCCGCCGCAATCCACGAAACAATTAAGTAAAACAATTAAGTAAAACAATTAAGAAAAACAATTAAGGCAACTTCTAAAAACTCTTTTTTAACCACGAAAAACACAAAAATACACGAAAGAGTTTTTGTTATAACTTTTTTATTATAAACGATTTACAGCAATTATATTTTTCGTGAAATTTCGTGTGTTTCGTGGTTAATCTTGGTTTTTAGAAGTTCCC
>JAISQS010000092.1 GCA_031274045.1 Planctomycetaceae bacterium
CACAAACAAAAAAATATAAAAGAGCCGAAATATAATGAAAGCTATCTGCGCAAATCCTGATAATCTGTGTTATCTGCGTGCTAAAAAAACTATAATCCCACAAAATCCGAAATAATCATCAAAAATCTTGTATCGGGCTGCTTGCGGACGCGTAACGTTTTTTTGGGATTCTTCCGGCTTCATACGAAAGTCTTCCGGCTTCGCACGCTTTTTTCATTGCCTCCGCCATTTTTATTGGGTCATTTGCACACGCAATCGCCGTATTTAACAGAACGCCGTCTAATCCTAATTCCATTGCAAAAGAGACATCACTCGCCCCGCCAACCCCCGCGTCCACAATAACCGGATAACCCGCATCCGCTTCTTTGAGATACTCCAAACAAATTCGCATTGCGTTCGGATTCAATATCCCTTGCCCCGAACCTATCGGACTCCCCGCCGGCATAACCGCCACCGCCCCGCAATTTTTCAACCTCACCGCAACCAACGGATCATCCGTCGTATAAACCAACACCTCAAAACCATCCCGAACCAATATCTCCGTCGCACGCAAAGTCTCAATTGGATCCGGCAACAACGTCCTCACATCACCAAGACACTCCAACTTCACCCAATTCGCACCGGCATTGCCCATCTGACTCAATATCTCCCGCCCAAGACGAGCTACACGCACCGCCTCGTCCGCATTGAAACAACCGGCAGTATTCGGCAAAATCGTATAACGACCCGCGTCAATAAAATCCAACAAACGCCGCCCCGAAGCATCAAAAAGACGCTCTCGACGAACCGCAACCGTAATACACTCCGCACCGGATACGTCTATCGCTTGCTGCATTAACTCATAACTCGCATACTTGCCCGTGCCGACAAACATACGGGACGAAAACGAATGTGTTCCTATCTTTAACATAACTACTATTAAATCTCCTTATTATTTCGGATTTTGTGGGGAAAGATTCTAACAATTTTTTTGATAACAACAGGTGATCGTTTCTTGACTTTCAGCATTTGGCAACAATAAATGTCAAGGAAGTGAGCAACACCGTAGGTGTTGAATTTCGATAACCCCGTGCAAACGGAGTGCAGCACGGGGATACACGATTCCGATCACGCACGAACCCCGTAGGGGTTCAACTATTGGATCGATTTTAATACCTGTACCTGTGACGCATTAAAGCGTGTTGTTCTCGATCCGAAAATCACTTGTTGGAGTTGAACCCCTATGGGGTTCGTTCTTCACGTACACCTTACCCCGTGCTGCGCTCCGCTTGCACGGGGTTATCAATGTTCAACACCTCCGGTGTTGTTTTAGTCCAAACCGCACACGTAAGTAAAACGATTTGATCCATCAACACGAAAATATTAACGAAAATAAAACCCCACAAAAAACGAAATAATTCAGTAAATTTCTTAACTGTTCACGTGATTATCTTCAACGCAAAAATTACGGAAATTTGCGTTTCGCGATTTCCGTACTTCGGCGTTTTTAGATTTGACAATACGAATTATTTAGTGATTTCCATGAGTAATTTTACGGTTGGTTTTGTGTTTGGCAGGTCTGTTTCGATGATTATTTTGGCTTCCATTTGACCGTTTTTTGGCGAGCCGTCGCCGGTTTCGGGGTTGAGGTATTGCAAAGGTATTATGTAAATTTGTTTTGGCGGTGTGTCGGGTTGTATTTCAAATGCGGTTATTACGGCGGGGTTATCGCAAAGTAGATTTTTTATTTTGAAAGGTTTTGTTCCTTTTAGCAAAACTGATTTTGTCTGCGATGGTTCGCCCGCTTTGAGATAACCCAAAAACACCGTTTCCGGCGCAACAGAAATCGTCACCCCAACCCGCCCCGTCACAAAAACCGGTAACTCACGCCGCCCCTCCGCGTCGTTGCTGATCAATATTATCTGCTCGGCAAATTCTCCCTTCGGCATCTTCTCGTCAAGAAGAATTTTTATTTGTGCTGTTGTTATTTGATTCGGATATTTTTGTGCTGATTCTATTTTTGCCGTGATGTGCGGATTCGTACTTTTGACATCAACAATCCTCCACGCGGCATTGCGCCCCGAATACGTGACCGACAAAGTCCGCGTTTTACTTGTCCCCTCGTCAACATTCTCAAAACGAACATCTCTCGGCATAATCAATATATCAGACCGTATTTCGCCTCTTGTGTTTAGTTGCACTTCCGCCGAAAACGGTTGGTCAAAAGTAACCGTAATCGTGGAATTTCTTTGACCCGACTTGCCGTCAACCGATTGCAGCCTGACAACAACCTCCGCCTTTTCGTAAGTTTGAAGTACAGTCTTATTATTTTGCACAAACGCCACCGTACAACTACAACTCGACGACACACTCGCAATACGGAGCGTCTCCTTAAACGGATTCGTCAACACAAATTTATGCTCCGAATACGCCCCCGCCGCCAACGACTTAAAATCAAATTCACGATCCGACTTCTTTATTATCCGCTCAATCAAATCATCATCATCGGATTTGTCCGCGCCTGATTTGTCTGCTTTATCCGCTTTATCCGCGTTGGATTTGCCTTGCTCCGAATTCGCGTCCGTCGGCGAATCCGATTCGGTCGCGTCGTTTTGCGGTGCGGCATTCAGGGGAGGAGTATCTTCGACGGCGTTAGGTTGCGGGGTTGTGTCGGTTGTTGTTTCCGCCGTCAACAAAACACTCGGCGAAAACATTAACAACATAAAAATCACAACACAAAATTTCAATTTCAATTTCAATTTCATCTTCATACTCCCGTATCTCTCGTTCACAACACGCTACTACCAAGTTCTCCAATTTTTTTAGCACAATTTTTTTAGCACGCAGATGACGCGGATTTTATGGATTTACGCAGATAGAAATTAAATAAAATCTGCGAATATCCTAAAAATCTGCGTCATCAGCGTGCTAAAAAAATGCAATCAGGCAAAATTACTAACTCACATTTTATCACCAACTCACTTCTTCAAACTGCCGACAAGGAAGGCGAGATTATACGCATCGTTTTTTGTTTTGGTAGCGGGGAGAGAAACATCACCAACTTGTTCGTGAGATTTTTTCGCAGGAGAGT
>JAISQS010000097.1 GCA_031274045.1 Planctomycetaceae bacterium
GGTCGTCATGTGTATCGATTTTTTGTTGCGGTTTGGCGTTGGTTATTTTTTTCGCGGTTCTGTTGAGTGTAATTTTGCTGCCGAAATTATTCGCGTCGGTATTGTAGGTGCGAGGTCTCGTTATACCACGCAAGTTCGCCGTGAAGCGTCGACGGATTGGAACGCGGGTGTCCCCCGCCCGCGTTCCAGTCCGCGCCGCTACGCGGCAATTGTCGGCTTGAGCCGACGCTATTCACCAAGAAAGCCCGGCGGTCGGTTGCTTACCTTGATTGCGTCTACATTTTTTTGGTGTTCCGTTTTAACTCGTTTTATTTCCCTTAAAAATAATAATTTTATGAATATCGATAATATTTTAAATGACTTAATCAATCGTCTTAAAGTCTCTGATCCGTATAAAATCATATTGTTCGGTTCGTGTGTCGGCGGCAAAGAGACAGATGATAGTGATATAGATTTAATGGTAATTTTAGACAATGATGATATTGCGAAAAATTACGAAGAAAGGCAGAATAAAAAATTATATATAAGAAGATTGGTGAGAGAGATAAACTATGATGTAGCTCTTGATATTTTAGTGTATTCAAAAGGAGAATTGAAAAAATTAAAAGAGTGTGGTAATTATTTTATCAACGAAATTGAAAAGACGGGGAGAATAATTTATGAGAAAGTTGGTTGATGACTGGTTGATGTTAGCGGAGCATGATATGAGAACCGCGTCGATAATATCAAGGAAGAACGTTTGACAAACGTAGTGGCGTTTCATTGTCAACAGGCGATAGAAAAATATTTTAAAGCATACATTTTGGAAAATGACAAGCCATTATTAAAAATACATGATTTGCCCAAATTACACGGAATAATCAAGAAAATCAAGGATTTTGGAATAGACGAAGATATATTAGCTCTCATCAATGAAACATACATTGAAGATAGATACCCGGGCGAACTTGGATTATTACCTGATGGAATGCCAACTGACGAACAAGCACAAAACTTTTTGGAATTTGCCAAAGAAGTAGAAGAAAAAATAAAAACCGAATTAAAAAGGAAGGCTCACGTGTAAAAAGTGTATCAACGGATTTATTGTGTGTTGCATCTAACTGCACTTTCCGAAAAATTTGACATAGCAACGCTGTAATTTATAGGGATTTATATTTTTTGTGTTGTCAGTAGATTCACGAAGAAGTGTGAAAAAACAATTCTATACTTTCGGCGGTCATAAATGTATGTTTTTTTACTCCGTAGAGGCGGGAAGGCTTGAGGCGTTAGGCAGGAAGGTGTTAGACCTCGTTATACTAAAAAAGTTCGCCGCTTCGCGGCAAGGAAAAAAAATTCCGCGTAGCGGAAACGGACTAGAACGCGGGCGTCCCGCCCGCCTAAGTGCGTAATAGAATAGAACCGAACAAGTTGGAACTGAACGCCAAAACGTGTTGGTAAACGTAAGGTGGGCAACCGACTGCCAGGCGGTTGCGTCGGCGTACTCGCCGACGGCGGGATCGCCAACACGCATCGGCAAAGCCAACACACCCAAAACGTAGGGCGTTTTGGTTTTACCGATGCGTGTTCTGCCCCACTGTTTTCGGCTTGCTCCGCTCGCCGAAAACGCTATTCACCAAGAAAGCCCGGCGGTCGGTTGCCCACCTTACGATCACCAATGCTTTTCACGCACCATCTCGTCGGGGGCAAGCCCCCGTCGCTAACAGTATTCGAATGCATTTATGACTTGTGTGGTATAACAAGGCAACCCGCCCGCCTAAGTGCATTAGGAAACCGAATAAGTTTGGAAGGAATGCCAAGACGTGTTGGTGGATATTTGCCAATCCGTTTTGGCTTTCCTTTCAAACTTTTTTGGTTCTTTTACACACCGAGGGGGGCGGGACGCCCGCGTTCCAGTCCGCCGCCGCTTCGCGGCATTTCTTGTCGGCGTAGCCGACATTGGTGTTCTGGTTTTGCCGATGCGTTTTCCGCCCCAGTTGTCGGCTTGCGCCGACGCAACCGCCTGGCAGTCGGTTGCCCACCTTATGTTTTGGTTTTTCCGATGCGTTTTGGCGATCCAGTTGTCGGCTTGCGCCGACGTTATTCACCAAGAAAGCCCGGCGGTCGGTTACCCACCTTACGTTTGCCAACACGTCTTGGTGTTCCGTTCAAACTTGTTTGGTTCTATTACACACAGAGGCGGGCGGGACACCCGCGTTCCTGTCCGTCGCCGCTTCGCGGCGATATAACAAGGGCGTTGCCTTACGCTATGATATTTTGTCCTTTCAGGGCGTTGATGCTACGTATTGATACGGTGTATCGATAGAGGGAAAAGTAGAGACGCAGTAACTTGCACCTCCATAAATCATGATGATTGCAATTGAAAAGGGAATTTTCAAGTGACAAAAGTATATTACTGCTACAGAATGTGCCACAAGAGATATTTGCCTTACCCGTGAAAATGTCCGGGCGTGGTAAATATTACTTAATATACCTTTCACACTTGAAATTTCAGCTTTTAATTGTTACGTTGTTAGTATTGCGTTTTTAGTGAAATATTCCGCACCAGTAACTAACCGCTAGCAACTAATTATTAAAACAAAAAACTCAAGTGCAAAAGGTAGCCAAATTTTTATTATTCGCAATTTATACGATTAACATACAAAAATAGAATAATTTATTTTACATCGAATTTTGCGTCTTTATTGAACAAAGCCCATTTACCGTCATTTTTTGAGATGGCGGGTTTGTAGGTATCAGATGCGTTTAGCGTTATTGTGGAGATGTCGGTATTGTCATCTGATCTTGCGAATGTGATTGTTACAATACCGTTGTCGCCCTTAAATTCTTTTGTTTCGCCGGTCATGATTGTAACAATTTCTTCTTTTACCGTACAATAAAATGGTTGCGTACCTTGCCGGTTATCTAATTTTACCGTGATTGCTTGACCAACTAACTCAAAAACATCGCCATTTTTTTGGATCGAATATGTTCCGCCTGCATTGACTGGGAGCACTATTGGTTCGGGCGTTTTTGTTGGTGTTATTCTACGCCGACCAGTTGTTGTTACGGGTGCTTTGGTTTCGATTTTTATTTTGTTCGATTGCGGACAAGGATATGATTTCGTTTCCTTGCCTGCAAGCGTAAACTTCGTACCGTCTAAATCGAATTTAACCTCTGCATCAAGCAAATTCGTCAACTTAATATCAGTATTAGTTATTCCTGTAACAGGTTGGTCAGACGACATCAACGGTTTTTTGACATACTCTTCTAAAGTCTTTTCTGTTACGGAAATTTCCGCTTCTTTTTTACCATAGATGAAAACTTTGTCATTGACTGCAAAAAGTTTATCTGACTCTGCTTTCGGACTTATTATCAAAACAGCACTCTCCTCAATTGGAACATAATAATATTCAGGATCATCTTTCCCACGCGGCTTCTTCAAATCTTCACGGAGTTGCAAGGTTGTTTCAATCGTAGCAAAAATCTGCTTGATTTTTTTTGTAATATCCTTACTTAATTTACTCTTCTCGAAAGTCTTGCGGTAACTTCTGAAATCATCTTCCGATATGGTAGTTTTGTTATCGTTGATTGCTTCCTCAAATTCATCTAACTCCGAAAGCAATCCAATCACACGGGTAATTCTTCCGCCATCAATAACATCACCGCCAACTAAAATCCAAGTCTGTTGAAACGCTTGCGCATCATTTTCTTCCAACGCACGGACAATCGCCGCAATTTTTTCATTATCTACCTTCTTATCTCGCAACTTTATTATCAGATTCTCCGAAGTTGCCTCTGGTATCGTAATCGTCTCCCGCAATAATTCTATCTGCCCGTTGATAAAATCTTTCAAATTGTCGCTAGTCGATTTCAATAACGCCGCTGACGCAACTGAGACAAACGGCAATGTTGCATTTGGAAAAATTCCATTGTCAAATTCTTCCGCCGAATCATTGTCAATTGCGTCGGTTGATTTTGTACTTGCCGAAGAACTTTTATCTGCGCCATATTTTGCAGTTGTTGCCTGGGCAAGTTCAATAGTTGCCAAAGAATTATTTTGGGGAGATGTTGAGGTTGAAACGTTTTTGAGTGTAACGTCTGACGCTTTTGTGGTTATTGCGGTTTCCGGTTTATTTGAAACATTACCAATATTTGAAATATCACTAATTGGCGTATTATTACTTGCCGGAGTTATTTTTGTAGTTGTTACGGTTGAAGTTTTTGGGGGAGTTGCTGTTGAAACAGAAGTAACGGAAGCTTGTGTAACTGTAACTGGCGAAGGGGAAGTAACGACAACAACTTGATCGCTGCTTGCTTCCCTAACACCGATAACCAAATTTGATCCCACACCGGCTCTCGCTAACGGAGTTCGAAAACCATTTCCCGATGCGTTGGCAAGATAATCTGGATTATTCGTTTCGTAGTAACTGGTGCTGCGAATTTTTAGTTTTGAAAAACCGCCGTGCCGCTCCATCTGTTGCAATTCATAAAACGATGGTAAACGAAATCCCAATGCACTGACTTCTGCTCTGGCGGACCTGCCATATTCAGACGAAGGGACTTTGCCTAGCGTCTCCGTCCATTCAAGTCCAGTCAAATTGTCCAGATAAATCCGAACTCCATTTACGTTACCAACGTAACTCCAATCAGCTTGAACGGACATATTCAGCCCAAAAAACAAGCAGAAAACAACAGCAAATTTTTTTACTGTACTCATTGTTAAAATACTCCTAAAAGTTAAAGGTTAGTTACGGTACTGTATATTTCAACAAAAAACCGCTACTAACAATTGAAATTGAAATTGAAATTGAAATAGTGAAAAATATAATTAGGGAACTTCTAAAAACTTCTTCTAATCATTTTTTTCACGGAATAAAAGAAACGAAAGGTAGTCTACCTTTTTATTCCAAATCAATTAGTTTGAATAAGGAATAAAAATGTAGGTTTTTAGAGTTCCCAACAGTTAAAGGTTAAAATTTTTATTGTTGGAACAAAGCCCATTTTCCGTCGGTTTGATTGATACCAATTTTATAATTGTTGCTTCCTGATAGTTGGTAAACGGCTTTACTTGCGATATTTTCATTTTGTGCAAATTGTACTTCTACGTTGTGTCGTTCGGTTTTTATCTGAATTGATTCACCTCCGCCGATGGTATGTTGTTGACGGTCAATGAAGCAATAAAAAGGGAACGGATTTGCGGAATTGTCTAAAACAATTTCAGAAACGGTAGCAGTTGCGTCCCATTTTCCGTTTGAATATGTCATATCATAATTTCCGCTATTGACAGGACACGCAACCCATCGACCTTGTGAAGAAACCGAAACAGTGCCGGAAGCCGGAACTTCAAATGACGCTTGCATTCCGGCTGCAAGAGTTCGGCGAGTTCGATCATCAAGCATATAAGACAAAGTTCTATCGCCGCAATTGGTCAACACAACTTCTGTCCTAATATTGCTTGATTGAGATATAGGCGAGGAATAGGTCGGATACGGAGTCAAAACAGTATAAACCGATTCTTCTACAACCGAAAACTCCTTATCATCCGTCCCCAAAACAAACGTCTCCGTATCAATCGCACAAATCGTGTTGGTTGACATAAGCGGATTACGAATAATAGTGTGCTGACTGTTTTGCGAAGGATAGATTAATTGGTTTGTTTTTTTCACGTCAGTAAAATAAGCCGCTACTTTTAAAACATCTTCAATCTTCACAAGTATCTTAGGAATATCCCGTTTAATTTTTTTGTTCAAATTCGTTTTGTTCAATAACTTTTTAAGATCGCTTAAATCGGCAATCTCAAATGAGCCTGATTCAAATTTATCAGTGAAGTCATTGAGTTCGTCGGTCAATTTCATTTGTTTCTGAATCGAGCTGACGAACAACGGATCGGGCGATAATTTTGCTAGGTATTGCAAGGTCAAAGCTGTATCGCCGTTGTTGTAAGCGGCGAGAAAGTTTGAGACATCTTGCGGCGATGAGCCATCTTCTATAAATTCTTTTGCCATTGTGTTCACCATATCTTCCGTTACGCCGACATCACTCAATAAATCTTGCAATTCGTCAAAATGTTTTGTTGCTTCTTTGTTCAATGCTTTTTTGATTTTTTGTACGTTATCGGCGGTTATTAACGGCAATCTGCGCCTTGTCTGATTTGCGATCAAAACGACTGGCTTCAATGCTTCGGCAGTTGCGGCTGATGCCGTCGTAGTTGCGGCGGTTGTTGTGGTAACAGCGGCGGTTGGTTGTTCAACGTAAACGACATTCGGCGTGGATTGAACGTAAACAGGACGCGGCGGACGATCATAAGGCGGACGCGGCGGTCGGTTGGCATTGTCGAGAGCATTAATAACTCCGATTAGTGCGGCAGCACCAATTTTTTCTCCCGGAGACACATTCGGATTATTAAAAAATCCGCCAATACCACCGCCTGGCTGGTGATGGTTGCCACCGCCTGAATGGTTGCCAAAGCCGCCACCGCCCGAAGGTTTGACACCGCCGCCACCGAATGAAGGTTTGCCACCGAATGAAGGTTTGCCACCGCCTGGAGGTTTTTTTCCCTGACCAAATGCAAAATCAACTGACAGCAATAATGAGAAAGTCAAAATTGCAGCAATAATGTAAAAACTCTTTTTCATATTTCTTGCTCCTTAATAAAAGTTGTTGTAAATATAACGTTCAATCTTCAAAAAATTTTCGGTTACAATAAACCGCTCGCCACGCCTTGTGGCGAATTAAAGACCAACGTTAAGGGACTGGTAAAAACATTTGTGAGTTTGCTGATTGATAAGCGCGAGGCGATACACTTTTTTATATTTGGTTTGGTATCACTGCGCAAATTATCATTCAGCGCAAAGTTGTTATTTTGTTGTTCTGCAAAAGAAATTACAGAAGAATTTAATTTATCGGACTCAATTGATCTCGCAGAAGTTTTTTGGCATATTTTTTTACGACAAATATTTTGATTTAACAAATCAAAAAACCTGACAAAAAACTTTATTTCAGATATACATGTAACGTAAGTCGCTATACTATATATATATATATATATTATTAGCAACACAATAGAACGATACAGTGCACAAGCAAACAGATTTTTGATCTGTTGTTTTGAGAGATACGGTTGTTAGATAATCTCTTGTTATCATCATGAAAATTGGAGGCGGTGTAAATAAAATTCAGTTTGATTATATTTCTGCATTGTTTGCGGCAGAAACTTTACTACATACAGCTATCTACTTTCAAAAACTTGGTGGGGAACTTCAAGAACATGGCGGGGAATTATAACACGCCTCAAAATTTCCACAAGCGGGGAAGAGTTTTTTACCGGTGGCGATTTATGTTGTCATGTATTTTGATTTATTTATACTGTCCCGACTTTTTGTAATATAGTTTGTGTATGTTATTTATAATGACGCATTTGGCTTTTTTGTACAATTTAGCGGACGATTTTGGTTCGGATGAGTCATTGTGATGCTCGGTAGCTGACGTACCTATCTTGTTTGCAAGTTTGCAATCGTTCGTTGATTATACTTTTTACACTTGAAAATTCATTTTTCAAAAAGTCATCGTGAAATTTGTGTAATCAACTTTGTGTCTTAACCTATTCGCGCCGTGTCATAATATCCGCGCCCATAGTAGCCAAGTAATCCATAAACGCGCGCCCTTATTTTCCCTTATTTTGCAGCGTTTTAATAAGGGAATAAGGGCGCGAAGTAGAGACGCAATGCATTGCGTCTTCGTTGCTACTAAGGGCGCAGGGAAGTTGGTTGCACAGCGCGAATTGGTTCTGACTCAATTCGATGACATAATCGTGATGGTGCGATTGCGAAAGGGAATTTTGATGTGTAAAAAGTATATTACAAAACTTTTAATATTTTATGCTATTGTACCAACAAAAAATATAAAAGAGCCTACCGAATTTTATTTACCACGAACGTCCGGCGAGCATGGTTAGGCGGATGAAGGTTAATGTGTTGCTGTTGGATAAAGTAAGCTCGGTGTCCAGCGATTCAAGCTCAGATTCATCAAGAAAAACACGGAACAAACCATCCTCAAATGCAAGCAATGCAGTATTGACGGCTTGGTTTGGGTCTTGTGTTTTATTGTTATATTTAGCATCGAATCCGATTTTGCCTGTTGCGGCGGCTAGTTCAAGATCA
>JAISQS010000107.1 GCA_031274045.1 Planctomycetaceae bacterium
GTAAATACGGATAAAAAGCTCGTTAATCAGGAAATTGCTAAATTAGAAAAGGTGTATGAAACCGAAACGGATATGTATATCTATACAATGAACTGGATAATCAATAGTCTCCGTAATAATAACAAGCATTGGAGATGGTTTGAATTGATCAATGAGTTAAATAATAGGATTCTTGCTAAAGAACCGGAAAGTAATGAAGGTAGGTGTAATCAGATTGAAGCCATAATTTGCATGTCGTTTGATCCGGAAGATTCGCCAACCTCAATCAACGTAAATCGTAAAAAGCGAGTCTCAAAAATGCTTGAACTTTGGCAAAGCGTGACTGAAAGTATTGAGGCGGGTTGGGAATTTAATGACCCTAAAAATTTTATAGAACCATATTCTCCTCCACGATCTTACGAAGGCGTGTTTTTCAGTAATATTTCGCCGGACGTAATAACCGACCCCAAAGTAAAAAAAGAATACATTGAATATTTGGAAAAGCAATCAGCACTATTAAAGAAAGCATGGGAGCAAAAATGGGCTAGAGAGGTCGTAAGTCGGCACGGAGAAATGATGAAAAAATACATTGTTGATTCGTATTCGCTTCAACCATTTGCGACTGCGGAGTTGGAGCAATTATTGAAGACTTATAAGCTTGACGAGGTGTCGGCGAAGAAGATACTTGAGGCGGTTCGTAAGGCGGAAAAAGAAGCTCCGCCGATCTCCGAATTTCGCAACTGGGAAACAACAGACGGACTATTCAAAGCAAAAGCAAAATTCATTTCCGCCAACGACAAAACAGTAACAATCGAAAAAGAAAACAGAAAGAAAGTCACCCTAAACATCGAAGACCTCCGCTGGTCAGATAAAAACGTAATCAAAGAAAAAACAAAAACACCAACAGATAAAAAAGAAGATAAAAAAGCAAACGATTGATTTGAAACGATAATTTTTGGTAATCCTGTTTATTACGTGTAAGGCGTTTGCGCAGGTTACTGTTTATGTAATATATCAGCGAAATATCCGCGCTCTAATCAACCTTATTTATAACCTTATTTTTCCTAACAAAACAACCTTAGTAGCATTGACAATAAAAAAATATCTACCTTATTACCTTATTAGGTTACACACTCAAAATAAGGTAATAAGGTTACGTTTGTGGGGGATTCACGTGCTACTAAGGTTGTTTTGTTTGGGAAAAATCAGGTAAAAATAAGGTTTGTTTTAATATCGCGTTGCCAATTTTCACTGATATATTACAAATTTCCGTTCTTTCTGTCCTTCCGCACCTTCCGCGTTGCAAACGCGTTGCAAAAATATTGCGGTTCGATTTTAATGTTGATCCGAGAGGTTGATATCCCTCGTTATACCACGCAAGTCGCCGTTAGCGATGGTAGCTTGCTACTGAAGCGACGAATTATTGGGAAACGCTTGCGCCGTCGAACAATCAATTGCTAACGCAAGCGGATAAATGATCAATTGTTTCTGGGGCAAACCCACCGTCGCTAACGAACGGATTATTTCGTTTGTTTTGTGTTTTTACGATAGTCGCGTAGCGACGACATCATTTTCGTTTGTTTGGTCTATTTCGTCTGGTTCGTTTCTCAAGAAAATGACTCGCGATCTCCTGAACGCCATAAAATTTTTTTGCGAGAAGATGACCAAACGCGACGCGTGAACAATTACAGAACTTTCGTTTTATTCTGTTTTCGGCGGATTGATTTTATCAAAGAAGATTTGATTTCGTTTGTTGGCTCTTTTGTAGATATCGGTGTATCGTATTACTTCTGAGTATTGGTTTGCGATGCTGATGTCGTTGTCGTAGTTTTTAACGTCAGCGGAATTTCTGATAAAGCCTTCTATTCCGTAAGATTTCCGGTAACCGTTGCCGGGCTTATCGTATTTATTAAAGTTGTCGGTGATGAGGTATGTGAAAAAGCTCTCAATCGCAAACTCCGGTTTAACGAAATTTGCAATGAGTTGCACGTATCTGTCCATTTGAAATACATTCTCATCTAGTCCGACATTTGGGTCTTTTAATTCTATGATGATACATTTTCTTTCAGCCGGAAAAAAGAGTAAATCAATTCTGTTGCTCAATCGTTTCCTATTGAATTCGTTTAATAATTTTTTTTCTTCATCGGTCAATTCGCGAATGATTTTGTTCCCTTTGATTTTGATATCTTCGATAGCAACCTCGCTCGTTCCCTCAAAATAAAGAAACTGATCGTCGAGCAACCAAAGGTTAGCATCAATACTGTTATTTGATTTTTTCGGCAAGAGAATGTTGTGAAAAAAAGCCTCGTCTCTATTCTTATTTTCCTTGCATGATTCAACACATTCTTTGAAGAGGTTGACGATATATTTTCTGTACAAAATATAACTTGACAAATTGATCAGATTTTCGGCGTTGACTTCTTGGATGCATTCTTTGATTTCGTTTTCTAGTTTTTGAAAATCTACGTCGTTTTTTGTTGTTTTAATTTTTTCGATGGCAATATTGATTTTTTTAATTGTTTTGTTTTGTAATTCTTCGTGAAAGTCTCTTATTTTGGACAATATTTTTTGTGGATTATCGCTGTATCGTATTGTTTTTATGAGGTCGTCTTTGGTTTTGTTGTTGTCCAGTAAATAGAGAAATGCTTTGTTGTTGTTTATTTTGTTATTATTCTCGTCGTTTAATATTTCTTTTATTCTGGTTTCGTTTTTTTGGTTTAGTATATTGATTTCGTGTTGGAGGAATTGGCTGATTTTTTCTTTCAGGATTTTTTGTATTTTTTCTTCGGTGACGGATTTATTGTTCTCTTTTTTGGTTTCTTTCGGGAGAGATAGTTTTGTTCGTGACTCGTTTAGATAGTTACCAAAAAACGGTGATTTAAGATAGACGTAGTAATAGTAGTTAAAACCAGATTTGTCCTCCAAAATTCCGAGCGGCAGATCAAGATTGCCGATCTCACCTGCGGATCGCTCGTCAACTACGTAAAAAGCCTTGTTGTCGTCGATATTTTTCGTCTTTATATGCCACAACTCAAAACTTGTCGACCTGTCCGTTTCGGGTAACATCGAATCATCTTCAATTGTAAAAACGTCTTTTTCAAATTTATCTTTATTCAGTTTTGCGTTATTGATAATTCGTTCAGATTCCTTGCCGCCGTCGTCTATCAATTTTATTTCAAAAATTTTTTCATTCTCTCTCAAATAACACAAAAAAACGTAGAAGTGTTTTAACAACTCTTTTTCATAATAATCAATGTCTTTTTTGGTATGTTCGCGAAAATTTTCTTTTATGTTGTTGAATGTAATTGCGGTTTGATTGTTGTGAATATTGGTTGTGGTTTTGGTGTCGTTTATTCTTGTGTATCCGAAGGAGAACTCGCGTTTAAAATAAATATTATCTTCTTGAAAAATACTGTCGATTTTTATGTTGTCGAATACTTTTAGAAATGCAATTCTCCCCAATCCTTTTCCTCCTTCGTGGTTTGTTTTGTACATTTGTTGGGTGAATTGTTTAAAATTTTCGTCTGTGAAACCGGTTCCGTTGTCTTCAATTTTGAAACTTTGAATGAAGTTATCTTCGTTTTTATTTATCTCGTTTGCGGTATATTGCCTCTTTATGTTGATTGTTATTTGGATATGAGAATTTTCCATAGAGCAATACAGCGCGTTCGACACAGCCTCAAACAAACAGAATAAAAAACCTTCCTGCTTGTTCAAATTATAATTCCGCACCACGTCTTTTATATCAACTTCATACATATCAATACAAGGGTCTTGAGTTCGTTATAACGCAATTTTTTTTGAGGATAAACAGACGAAAAATTTCGTTGGCTCTTTTCTTTTCTCGTGTTTATGACTCAAATCATCATACTTACGAGTGCGGTTTGTACGAAAACAACTTCACGCACAATGGTACTGTTAGTTTACCAATTGGACAAGCTGAGTATCAAAAAATCATCTATTTTTACAAGCAATGAATTTCGCGTTAAAAAAGAGGTAATATATACTTTTTACACTTGAAAATTCCATTTTCAATTGCAATCACCATGATTTATAGAGACGCAAGGCAATGATTTGTAGAGACGCAAGTCATTGCGTCTCTACTTTGTCTTTTACCAATAAATGTGTTGCATCAACGCCCTGAAAGGGCAAAATATCATAGCGTAGGGCAACGCCCTACGATAATTGATTGTAAATAACCTTCGCCCCAACGGGGCAATAATATCAGACCAAACGGAAGTTTTTAGTTTTCAGATTCGTTAGCGATGGTCGCTTGCGACCAACGAGATATATTGTCCGTTTGACTTGGGGCAAGCCCCTTTTGCTAACGGTTGTTTTGTTTGAAAAATTAGGTGAAAATGAGGTTTTGGCGTGTTTGTGAACCGAAGTTTTTTCCGTCCCCTTTTGGCTTTTGCCCTTTCAGGGCGAGAGTTATTGGGGGCGATTTTCACAGGGCGTTGCCATGTGCTATGGGCTTGTTGCCCCGTTGGGGCGTA
>JAISQS010000140.1 GCA_031274045.1 Planctomycetaceae bacterium
GCCCCCAAATTTTGTGTTTTGCGTTTTTGAATTATCGTTGCAATAATTGTCGATTTTTTTGAGAACAAAAAACAAAATCAAAACTGATTCAAGAAAATATTTTGCGTAAATCCTTGCAGTTTCGCATTTGTAACAGGCTTATATTGAAGGAGTAACGTTATTGTGAATTTATTTATATTTTTTTGTTGTTGTGTAAAAATTGCTCTTGATTCCAATTATGAAAATAGCTACACTCCGCCGACTTTGGTCAAATGAGTGAATCCAAAGTCACATTCATAGTTGCATATTTGTTAGGCGGTAGACTAGCCTAGTCTAGTATGCCACCCGGTTTGATAACAAATATGCAACTTGCCAGAAAAGATTTAACTTGTGTTTTTTCTGTTTTGGATGCTGAATTTACAAGGTTTTTTGTACACACACATCCCAAAACTTGCCCAAAAATAATCTACGCCACAAACAAAAATTTTCACGACTACAAGGTCAAAATCAAGATTACAATGATACCAATCACACATCCATTGTTCATTCCGTCACTCGCAACAATACTCTGCCAATTCTCCGTGATATTGGTTTTACTCTTCGTGACACATGAAGAGTTGCATGTTGTAATTTCTGATGGCAATTTGCTGGACAAATTGACTGGGATTGCTTATGGGGTTCTTTTTGTTTCGTTTATTCCGTCTTTTTTTGACTTTCGGCGTTCCGGTTTGCTTTTGGATTATTTTTTGTTTCTTATTCTTGCGTTGTCGGCGGTTTTCCGTGAGCTTGAGTGGTGTCATTATTTGATGTCGGACAAAGAGACGGCGTTGACGATTCATTATTTTCGCGATTCGGTCAATCCGTTGCCGGAGCGGATTATGCTTGGCGTGTTGATTTCGGTGATGATTGCGGCTTTCGTTTGTCTTGGTCGGCGTTACGCGATTTGGGTGATACGTGATTTCTTCCGGTTCGGGACAATCGCATGGTCATTCGCAACTTTTGCCCTCTTTGTAGTAGTCGGACAATTCATCGATCAACTCCCAAGCTGCCTCTGTAAAATATCCGCAGCCGCCCAACCAATACGTCTCGATTGGGCAACACACGTTAAGTTGGAAGTGGTAGAGGAATGTGCAGAACTTTTTCTCCCGATAATAGTCGTTTTGATCCTGTTGCAATATCACTTCATCATAAAGAAAAAAGAAAAATCAGACGAACGGTAAAAATTATTCCGCCGATAACGTTGCCGTTGACAAAAAATCGCCCTTACAATTTTTTAGGTTGTAAGGGCGATTCTGTGTTTGTTGCCGTTATGTTTTTGGTTGTCTCAATTGGTTTTCGTTTTGGAGTTATTTGATTCCGCTTAGGAAGTGGTCGTTTGCGGTTTTGTTTGTGTGTCTTACGGAGGAGTTATCGTGGTAATTTGCGACTTCGGTTAGGATTACACCTTGCTTGCCTGCAAATTGCCAATGTCTTGTTCCGCGTTTTGCGAGCGGCACATAATCGCCCGGGTCGGCAATAGTACAATGATTAACCGTTACTTCACCATGCGACTTCGGCACAACAACCTCCGGCGGCAAATTAGGCTCGCCCTCGCCAATAACATAACTCCGCCCATGTCGGATAAGCCAGCCCTCATCCTTCTGCGGACCTTTCGTCTTCCGTTCCGCCTCAGTAGTCGCGACATGCCAATGTTCCGGCAACATCTGATTCGGCAACAAGAATAAATCTTGCAACATGAAGCTATACTCACCGTCCAGTTTGTTCACAAAACCGACCGCCGCAAGACCAACCTCAACATAATTGCCCAACCCATAATCCGAAACCCACAACTTCTCGCGGAGCCCCTTATATACGGGGTATCGGTAATATTCGCAAAGACTGATAATCGCATCACGTGCTTTGTCTTCGTCAAATACTTTTTTGCCATCGTTATTTTTATAGAAGTGTTCGTTTTTCCATTCCGGCAAAGCTCGCATCCTTCGCTGTCTGTTTTGCGCCGCACTGGAAGATGACTCCTGACTAAAAACCACAGGCGCAGTAACCACAGCAGCAAAACAAGCCGCACCGGTTGCAAAAAAATTACGCCTTGAAATCATTCTACTCTCTGTCATTTTTGGTTTCCCTTTCTTAATTTTTTACTCAAATTTTTAACGGGTGGTTAAACAAAAGTTATCAAGATCAGCCGAAAAAATTTCATATCAACAACCAATCTCGAATAACCCAAAAAAATCAAGCCACAAAACATCACACGAATCCGATCACAAAATAAAATTTATAAGCAACCAAACCCGCAACAAAACGATCCCAACAAAAAGAAATCGCCGACTTGATCTACACGCCGATTCTACTTACATAAAATTAAATTTGCAATAGACCCCAACATGATCGCCACAAAGCTGCAAGCGAACCGGAACGCGGGTGTCCTACCCGCCTCTGTGCATTAGGAAACCAAACCAGTTTGGAAGGTGCCCCAAGACGGGTTGGTGAACATTTGCCAATCCGTCTTGGCGTCCAGTTCAAACTTGTTCGGTTCTATTATGCACAGAGGCGGGCGGGACGCCCGCGTTCCAGTCCGTCGCCGCTTCGCGGCTAACTTAACGAGGGCATCCCGCCCGCGTTCCAGTCCGTTGCTGCTGCGCGGCAATTGTCGGGCTGTCTTATGGCAAGACTAGAGGTTTCTTGCCCAATATTACGATGTGGGTTGGGCGAGGCGGGTTATTGATTAGGTAGTGGTCAATGTCCGATTTGGTCAAGGAATTTATTGAGGATTCGATTTCGTTGATGGTTCTTATTCGTTTCAAAAATTGCCAGTCGCAAAGCATATCCATACAACGACCGCTTACCGATTCCTGACCCGTAATCAACGAACTACGACAACCAACCTTATAACGACTCAACTCATCCTCACCAACCCCAAACCGCAACCGATCAAGCTCCGACAAAAGCACGTTGAGCGTTTCTTGGGCGTGTTCTGTTGACGCGCCGCAATAACAATACACCGCCGCACGATCACGCAACGCCGAATAACTTGC
>JAISQS010000165.1 GCA_031274045.1 Planctomycetaceae bacterium
TGAAATCGCTTTCGCGAATTTCGTTTTTTTGGTGTGTTTCGCGTTAAAAAAATTATTTTGTTATGTCTCGTATTTTTTGTCTGTTTCGTATTCTCAAAAAAGATGTTGGTATAACGAGGCTGGTATCCCGCCCGCGTTCCTGTCTGTTAATTTGTAAAATTTCGTATAATTTTGTGTAAATTGTATCATTCTGATACATCTGAAATTCTTAATCTTGACATGTGTGCAAAATGATACACTCTGGGGCAACGTTAAATTGTAAAAAATAGCTTTAACTTCTATAGTTCAAATATATTATATCTAATTTTGAAATGTATCATTTTGGCATAAAAAATGCTACATATAACATAACGTAACTAAACCGACAAACTTGTGGTAAATAGACAAATTAGACAATAAGCTCAAATAATTTACTAATTGTTATATTTTACCTAGTTTGTCTTACTTTAAGTTCAAATTTTTTACGATTGGTGGTGTACAATGGATTCAGATGAATTGACCAATATTTATATTTCGGAAGCTGCGACAATGGAGCTTCTTACGCCTTCTGAGGAGGCGCGAGCGACGCGTAAGATTACGAGTGCGCGTACACGATTTTTACACGCTATTTATAGTTCGGATTACGTTATTGCCCGCGTAATCCGGTTGCTGAAGCAGATTATTGATGGCGAGGTGCGTCTTGACCGTGTTCTTTCTGTTGCTGTTTCTGATGTTCCGCAAAAAATGTTTTTGCGGAATTTTATCATGTTGCATACAGGTACATTGGAAAAAATACTTGCGCGTAATCGCGCCGATTTTCGGATGATTTTGCAAAAAACGACTTCTCTTGACGAAAAGAAAAAAATTATGCATCAAATTAACCATCGACGCACTCATGCTTTTCGTTTAATATCGGAGTTGCGAATGCGAGTGGCGTATGTTATGCCGATGTTCAAAGAGATTGAGCAAATTGAAGCGGAAATCACGTCAACACGAAACAAGATAGTCGAACTTCGCGCAACGATATCTGCCAACCCGCTTGATGCTGACGCGGCAAAATTGAATCAACTCCATCAAGAGCAACAAAAGTTGCGAAGATTATTTTGTAAAGTTTCGTCGTCGCCGTTGCCGTTGCGAAATTATGTTCGCCGCGTCAAGCGGACTCGTTTTGAATATGAGGATATCAAGCGTGATTTTTCGGCGGCAAACTTGCGGCTTGTTATATCGATAGCCAAGACATTCAAGCAGCGCGGTCTTGGTTTATTGGATTTGATACAGGAGGGGAATACTGGTTTGATGCGGGCGGTAGACCGGTTTGAGTTGAAGTATGGTTGTAAGTTTGGCACTTACGCGACGTGGTGGATTCGTCAGTCAATAACACGGGCAATCGCTAACAACGCACGCACTATCCGTATGCCTATACATGTAATTGATACGCTTGCCCGCGTGGGGAAAGTCACAAATAATATAGTTGACAAAACAGGTGCGTCGCCTTCTGTTTATGAGATTGCGTCGGCATGTAAAATGTCAAGTGTTGATTTATCGGCTCTTTTGGAAGTAAATCAAAGACCGGTTTCTCTCGATTTGCATGTTGGTTCGTCGGAAAAAAATCTGCATCTTTACGAAGTAATCGAAGATAGAAAACAACTCAACCCTGTAGAATATTTGAGCCGTGAATCTTTGAAAACGGAAATAGATGAAGTGTTGGAAGGTTTGACCACACGCGAGCGGGAGGTGATAAGATTGCGATACGGATTGGTTGACGGTTCTGTTTACACGCTAGAGGAAGTAGGCAAAATGTTCTCCGTAACAAGAGAGCGAATCAGACAGATCGAAGCCACCGCATTCAAAAAATTACAACACCCAACCAGATCACGAAAACTCTCATTCTTTTTGAATTAGTCAAAACATCTGTCAACAAAATATACCGAAGCCCGCCATCTGATCCGGCTTCGGTATATTGCAAAAGTTCTGCTATATTTTTTACACTTGAAAATTCCCATTCAATTGTAATCACCATGATTTATAGATGCGCAAGGCAATGATTTGTGGAGACGCAAGGCATTGCGTCTCTACTTTGCCCTTTATCTATACACCGAATCAATGCGTTACATCAACGCCCTGAAAGAAAGGGCAAAATATCATAGCGTAGGGCAACGCCTTACGATAATTGATTGTAAATAACCTTCGCCCAACGGGGCAATAATATCAGACCAAACGTAAGTTTTTAGTTTTCAGTGTCGATTCGTTAGCGATGGTCGCTTGCGACCAACGAGATGTAGCGGGAAAAGCATTGGTGATCGTAAGGTGGGGAACCGACTGCCAGGCGGTGGCGGGGGCGGCCTCGCCGCCCGTGGGAGCGGAACACGCATCAGCAAAACTAACACGCCCAAAACGTATGGCGTTTTGGTTTTACCGGTGCGTTTTGGCGATCCAGTTGTCGGCTTGCGCCGACGCAACCGCCCAGCGGTCGGTTGCCCACCTTACGATCACCAACGCAAAAAAACTTGTGTGATATAACAAGGGGGCAAGCCCCCTTCGCTAACGGTTGTTTTGTTTGAAAAATTAGGTGGAAATGAGGTTTTGGCGTGTTGGTGAACCGAAGTTTTTTTCCGCCCGCTTTTGGCTTTTGCCCTTTCAGGGCGAGAGTCATTGGGGGCGATTTTTCACAGGGCGTTGCCCTGTGCTATGAGCTTTTTGCCCCGTTGGGGCGTAAAAAAAATTCGCCGCAACGTAATGTAGCCAACTCCGTTTGTCAAATAGTTATTAAGGTAAGTGAAGTTGGGCGTACATCGCGAATTGGTAAAACGCGAGTTAGTCGGGGATCAATATCGGTAACAAAATTATGGCGATGGTGATGGCGAATGGGAATTTTCAAGTATAAAAAGTATATTACCATTTGCCTAATAAAAACAATCTCAATATCCGCCAATACTATTGTTCAAATCATCGTAGGCAAATCTGCGAGCAGACTCTTTACCACCACCATTTTCGGGAGCATTTGGCGAAATACGAACGGTTCCGTCGCGGTCTTTAACTGTTACCCAAAAATTTGATTCGGTTTGTAAATTATTTTTATTATCATCGCCTTGTGTGATTTTGTCCCACTCGCCGACAAGGAAATAGGAAACACCATTAAAAGGTAATATTTCCTCATTTGTACTAGCATCCTCCAATACAACTCCATCAACATAAAGCTGATCAACGTATCCTGCAGGCGAAAACATAATCACCACACTGTTAAAAGGTCCGCTACCACTGAAAGGTCTATCATCAGAATGCACACTCATGTTCATTGTTGGTTCATGTCCCGAATGTTGCAAATCAATAATCGTACCGCGTGGCAAAACTGTTATCGAATTAAGAGTTGCTACAGGTCTTTGCGTTACGTTGAACTCGACAGCACTCACAGTTGTGACTATTTCAGGAGCATTATTGCCAACTATGATTTCAATATCATGATCTTGGAATGTTACACTAGTATCATAAATGTGATAGGAATCTCGCAAAGCATACCAGCGACCTTGTCTATTAAATTTAATTTTTAATCCTTCAGTTACTTTCCTTTCCCAAATCGTTCTTACCTTTGCCTCTATCGGACTACCTGTAATGTCCGCCCAAACATTGCCTGCATCATCGTAATACCAAAGAGAAATCTCGCCGTTAAGTACTCTGCACTTTATTGCCTCACCGTCTACTGTTAATCGTAGGAAGTTATTTGCGTTTTTTACTGTTCTCATTTGTAGTACGGCGTTTCTTTCGTTGCCGGTTTCGCTGAAGCGTAGGAATTCTACACCGCAGGGGCGGTTTTCTCGCATTGCTTTTAGGCGTGTTTGTTGCAACGTCAAAGAGACAACCCGCGCGGCACTCGCCGCCCTTTGCGA
>JAISQS010000175.1 GCA_031274045.1 Planctomycetaceae bacterium
ATTAGAAGAAGCTTTTTGCCAGAGTTACGGCGGTGCTGGCGTTTTCGCTGTAGCCGTCCGCTCCGATAAGTTTGGCAAACTCCTCAGTAACAGGCGCTCCGCCAATCATAACCCTCGACTTTTCCCGCAACCCCTCACTCTCCAACCTCTCAATAACCTTTTTCATCTGCGGCATCGTCGTCGTCAAAAGAGCTGACATTGCAATAACCGTCTTCTCGTTCTCCTTGACCTCCGCAACAAATTTCTCAGCAGATACATCAACTCCAAGATCAATCACCTCAAACCCGCCGCCTTCAAGCATTGACGCAACAAGATTCTTGCCAATATCATGAAAGTCGCCTTGAACCGTGCCAATAGCTATACGACCAATTTTGTCCACCCCCGAACTCTTCAAAAGCGGATTCAATATCTTCATCGACTCCTGCATCGCCCTCGCAGAAATCAATAACTCCGGCACAAAATATTCATTCTCCTCAAAAAGCCGACCCACCTCACGCATTGCCGGAATCAAATGACCCTCCATGACAATCTGCGGCGAAAGCCCCTCACCAAGAACCCGCTTAACCTCCTCAACAGCAGACTCCATATCACCATCAATCACCATCTGCGAAAGAGACGAAAATACTTGCTCTGACATGTGAACCCCTACACACCATAAGTAAAATTACAACTCAACACTCCAAAAAATTCCTTAATTTATCGATTGCAAATTCGAGATTGCGGATTTGGAATCCCGTACCAAAATCAACAACCTAAATCATACAATCAATTGCATCGTTAGAGCAAATTATCCCTTGACCAAAACAACGCATAAACGATTACAGAATTTTACAACACGCCGCGTATTGTTTGCCGGATCATTCTGTTCCGGCTACGCTTTCCAAGTCGGCAAAAGAAATATCTGATTTATGTTTTGAGTCGGGTTGGTCGTCTTTTTCTTTTTCTTTTTCGTCCCACATTTCGTGTTTATTGACCGGCGAAGCTGCGAACGAGCCGGACATTTGACTGACCGCGCCTACATCTACAATCAAACTTACCGTACCATCTCCAAGAATAGTACAACCCGAAAACCCGTTTGCCTCCCCAATATAATCGGGCAACCCCTTTATAACGGTCTGCTGTTGTCCGATAATTTCATCAACAAAAAACGCGAAAGAACGTCCGCCATCTTCAGCCACGATCAATATCCCGTCCTTCAACTTCTCCGCATCCGGCTTGCAACAAAACACATCATAAAGCCGAATAATCGGCACCATCTCTTCACGCAACCGCAATATCTCACGCCCCTCCGGTGTAACCGTAACTTGCTTCATTGTCGGCACAAGACTTTCACGAATCGACAACGTCGGAATCATATATTTCCCTTCGCCAACCCGCACCAACATCGCATCAACTATCGCAAGCGTAAGCGGAATCCGAAGCGTAAACGTTGACCCTTCACCCGGTCTGCTTGAAATATCAATCCGACCATTCAACTTCTCAATATTCCGCTTGACCACATCCATTCCAACCCCGCGCCCCGACACGTCCGTCACTTTGTCCGCCGTCGAAAAACCCGGCTCAAATATCAACTTAAATATCCGATCATCAGACCAATCTCGCACCTCATTTCCGGTCAAACCTCTATCTATTGCTTTTGCGATTATTTTTTCTTTGTTTAGACCGTGTCCGTCGTCGTGGATAATTATCCAAACTTCACCCCCTTCATGGCGACCCTCAAGCGTAACCGTTCCGGTGTCCGACTTGCCCGACTTAACCCGCTCATCCGGCAACTCAATACCATGATCACAACTATTCCGAACAATATGAACCAACGGATCCGCAATCTGCTCAATCACCGTCTTGTCAACCTCCGTATCCTCTCCAACAAGATTCAACTTGATACGTTTCCCCGTTTTTGTGCCGAGATCATGCACCAACCGAATCATTTTGCGGAATGTTGCCGAAAGCGGAATCATACGGACGGACATTGCGACATCTTGCAAGTCATCGCATATCCGGCGGAGTTGGTGCTTCGCGCGGTTGTAATATTCATCTTCAACATGAGCAACAGCAGGACAACGTGTAACCATAGATTCAGCTATCACAAGTTCACCAACAAGATTGATCAAGATATCCAACTTGTGCAGATCGACTCTGATATCTTGTTTTGCTTTTGCGGCGTTTCCTGATGTGCTTGTGTTTTGCGGGTGTGGTTGTGATGCGTTTTGGTTTGCTGTTGATTTTTCTGCGGGCAAAATGTCGGCGAGTTGAAGTTGCGGGGCTGGTTTTGATTGCGGCGCGGGTTGTTGCTGGGTTGGTTTTTGGGGTTGTGCAACTGTTGCGGGCGGAGGCGTTGGTGCTGCTGTTGTTGCAGTTGGCGGCGTTGAAATTGCAGACGGCGGCGGTGTGCTTGAGTCAACTTGAGATACAACAGTAGCCGTTTCCAATCCCATCAATATATTGAGCGATTGAATGTGATTGCCCAAATCCTTAATGTGTGCAGAGCCGCCTTCCTCTATATCCTTCGTCGCGTCGCGGAGTACATCGACTAACTCCAACAATTTACTGACAATATTCGCGTCAGGCTTAATCGATCCGTTTCGCAAACCATCCAATAACGTCTCCATCGAATGACTCAAATGCTCCAAATCAACAAGTCCCATAAATCCACAATTCCCTTTGAAGCTGTGAATGTAGCGGAACAGGTCTTTGAGTGATTCGGTTGAGTCGGTGTTATTTTCATCTTGGACGAGTAGTAGAGCTTGTTCGGCGGCATCGAGTTGTTCTGTTGCTTCCGCGACGAAGCCGTGCCGCATTTCGGGTGAGAGCTGCAATGTTACCAATTCGTTCGCGGTCGTATCGGGCGGCAAGGAGGTAGTAGTTTGTTGTGTGGTTTGGGCTGTTTGAGTGTTTATGTTTGGGGCGGTGTCGGCTTGTGTTTGAGTTTGCGTTTCGTTTTGGTCAAAGTTTAGTTCGGAGATTGGAATAGGTGTTTTGGCGGGTTCGTTTGCGAGAGCGGCAAAAGAGACATCGTCGGAGTTGGCGGTGTTGTTTGATGAGACTTCGTTTGACGCGTCCGGGATATTTCCACCTGACGCGGCTAGTAGTTGGGCGAGTTCATTCTCACCGACGGGTTCGTTTGCAACATGCTTTTTGAGTATGGCAATTATCGCCGATGCCGGAGCGGTGAAACCTTCGTCGTTGCCCGTATCCGCAATATGATCGAGCATTTCGCGGAACAAATCGAGTGCTTTACAAAGAGTCGCGGTGATTTGGACGGTTAGATTCTGTTTCCCGTTTCTGATTTTGTCGAGCAATGTTTCAGCTTCGTGAGTGACAGAGACAACGGTAGCGAGAGAGAGGAATCCGGCACCCCCTTTCATGGAGTGAAAGAGTCTGAACACGGAGTTGATGAGTTCAGAGTCGACTGCGCCGGCGGCACTTTCGCTGCCGTTATTGATCTCGATAAGCGTAGGCTCTATCTCCTCAATATACTCACGCGCTTCTTGCACAAATTCCAATATTAGCGACATGTCCATTTGAATTATTCCCCCTTTGCGTCTGTTCGGAGGTTGCCTGATGATCTGTTTTGACACTTGCTCTTACAAAATTGAGAGTGAAAAAACACGCCGCAAAATCTCATCAGCACAACCACACAACACAACCGTAATATACACAACGTATCAAAAAATTCCTTGACTACAAATCGCAAAAGTTGACTTTCCATAAATCAAACCCGCGAACGTAAACGAAATTCAATGTACAAGCAACCTAAAAAATATCACGGCAAAAAAACAACCACACTACCACACAACAACACAAGCCCAAAACATAAAGTCTTGACCATCAGCTCGCCAAAAAACCGCTCACGACACTCTGTTGATGAATTTCAATCAACCCAAATCTCACAACAAAACAGACTCCATTCGTTATCGGCATTCGGCAATATTGACGGGCTATTATACACGAATAGTTTTGATTACAAGAGTGACGTGAAATTTTCTGATTGCACTACGCCGAAATTTTGCAAGAAACAAACCGGTTATAACGAATATACCAAATATACCTGAATATTTCGTTTTTTGTGGGAGCTTCTCATTGCGGCTTTTATCAATGCACTGTATCAATACTCTGTATCAACTCTCTGAAGGGGTAACATACCATAGCGTAGGGCAACGCACTTGTTATACCACATAAGTTCGCCGCGAAGCGGCGAAGGACTGGAACGCGGGCGTCCCGCCCGCCTCTGTGCGTAATTCGGAATGCGGAATGCGGAATTAGGAGCAGTATCTTTAATTCCGAATTCCGAATTCCGCACTCATAATTACTCCAACACGTCTTGGCGTTCCTTCCAAACTCGTTTGGTTTCCTAATGCACAGAGGCGGGCGGGACACCCGCGTTCCAGTCCGCGCCGCTTCGCGGCAATTGTCGGCTACGCCGATGGGTGACGGTTTGAAATATCAACACGATTCCCGCTCCATCTCGTCGGGGGCAAGCCCCCATCGCTAACGAATCGATACTGAAAACTAAAAACTTCCGTTTGGTCTGATATTATTGCCCCGTTGGGGCGAAAGTTATTTACAATCAATTATCGTAGGGCGTTGCCCTACGCTATGATATTTTGCCCTTTCAGGGCGTTGATGCAGCGCATTGATACGGTGTATTGATAAAAGACAAAGTAGAGACGCAATGACTTGCGTCTCTACTCTCTCCAACAATTTACCATTTCCAGACAAAGCCAACTTGTCCCGTGTGCGCCGCGGCGCGTTCACCCAAGTCGAAATCGTAATCGGCGAATAGACGCATGTTGCGGGTGAGCGGTAAATCGCCGCCGATGCCTGCGTTGAATGTGTTGCGTCCGAGATTCACGCCTCGAAATGTTTGCGTTGTTCCGTTGATGATCGAACGGCTTGTGCCGTATTCGTCGCCGCCGACTTGATAGCCGTATTGTAAGCGTGTCCGTAAGTTGCCGAGTTGCGAGTTCACACCGAAACGCAGCACCGTTTGGTCAAGCGAATCGTTGCCGATACGTTGCGTTGTGCCAAGCGGTAAAACGTTCACCGTGAAATCGTCCGACCAACTCTTTTGAAAATCGACCGCAATCAGCGGGAACAGTTTCAGTTGACACGAATAATTTATCTGTTTCGTCAGTTCAACCGTTGCGTACATCGAATCGCCCTTGTAATCGGTTCGGTTATTCGCATTGCGGAACTCGTAACTCTGATGACCGTAACCGGCAAAGGCGTTCACAAAAACACTGCTCGTCAGATGATACTTTGCGTAAAGTCCGACCGTGTAATCGTCCGCCTCAATCCGCGCCAGCCGGTTGTTTGCACGCGGATTGCCGTAGCTGAAGGTTGCACCGAGTAACAGGTTCTTGTCAATCAATTTGTCAACGCCGAGCAACATTCCGCCGCGATTGATGTGGTAACCGTTTGCATAGCTGTCGCCGTCCACCTCTTCGTAGCGGTAATAACCCTCAAACCAAAACTCGCGTTTGCCGCTGTTATAATTACAAACCGGCTCGCACGGTGACTGCGGCTCGCATGGAGACTGCCCCAAAATGCCTTGCATGTTGCGGTTTGCGTTACCAAAAGAAAAAGTTTTGTACAAACGCTGATTCGCAATTCGTTGATACGGGTTATAAAGTGTCACACCTTGAAACTCCGCCGCCGCTTCCGGCGCGGATTGAATACTCTCGATGTACG
>JAISQS010000223.1 GCA_031274045.1 Planctomycetaceae bacterium
ATAACTGCAACATTTGAAACGGTTAACGAAATGAATTTTTCAGAGCTTCCAATGAATGAACAAGTTCAAAGAGTTGACCGGTTCCTTAATTCCACCGCAAATTATTGTAGTAAAGGATTGAAAAAATTACTAACAGACGAGCAAACAGTGGAGCGAAGGGGAGTCGAACCCCCGACCTCAGCATTGCGAACGCTGCGCTCTCCCAATTGAGCTATCGCCCCAAAAATCCCTGTTGTCTCAAAGATTGTTGACCCAAGATCAACAACAAAACATAAATAATATTACCCGAATCCGGTTACCCAAGTTCGCCACAATCCAAAGAACCCGTCAAAAAAGACAAAGTCTTTTTGCAGCAAACTCGGTATAACCACAACATCTTCCAACCAATATTCTACTTGAACAAAGGACCGGAATTTGCTCCTGTTCCGCCTTTTAGTTGTTCTGATGTTGCTGATTGCGGGTTTGTTTCCTGAGTTTGGTTTGTTGGTTGTGCTGTTGTATTTTTGTCTGCGTTGTTTTTGTCTGCGGCGTTCTTATCCGCCGAATCCTCCGTCCACTCCGCTCGTTTTCGCGAAAGTCCTATCTTCCGCTCATCCGAATCAACACGAAGTATCTTGACATCGATCTCATCACCAACCTTAACCACATCATGCGGATTGTCAATCTTGTGATTCGCAAGCTCCGAAATATGAAGCAAACCCTCCAAATCCTCCTCAAGATTTATAAACACGCCAAAATTTGTGATTTTGGTAACAACACCTTTCACCAATTGATTAGGTTGATATTTCGACGGAATTTTTGACTCCCAAGGGTCTTCTAAAAGCTGCTTCAAACCCAACGCAATCCTATGATTCTTTTTGTCAATCGACAACACTTGACAAGAAACCTTTTGACCTTTGGAAACAACTTCGTTCGGGTGCGTTATCTTCCTTACCCACGACATATCGCTGATATGCAACAACCCGTCAATACCCTCCTCTATCTCAATAAACGCACCGTAATTCGTCAGATTGCGGACAATTCCCTCCACAACCTGACCAATCGGATACTTCTCATCAACTCTGTCCCAAGGATTTTCTTGAGCCTGTTTTATTCCAAGCGAAATCTCTTGACGCTCTTTGTTGATCATCAGTACCACAACATCCACAGTGCTACCAACAGACAAAATTTCATTGGGATGCGAAATTCTTTTTGTCCACGACATCTCGCTGATATGAACCAGTCCCTCAACTCCCTCCTCCAACTTGATGAACGCACCGTAGCTCATGACATTGACAACTGTACCTTTGACTCTGGAACCTACCGGATATTTCGTCTCTACATCCATCCAAGGACTCGCCGTTTTCTGCTTCAACCCAAGCGAAATTTTTTCTTTTTCTCTATCAATTCCTAAAATCACGACTTCAATTTCCTGGTCAAATTTTACTAACTCATCGGGATTATTGACTCGCCCCCAACTCATGTCCGTAATGTGAAGCAAACCATCAATCCCACCCAAATCAATAAACGCCCCGAACTCACGAATATTCTTAATTGTCCCTTTTCTGATTTCGCCTTCACTAAGTTGATTTAGTAAAGCCGTTCGTCTTTCAATTCGCTCTTTCTCAATAACCGCACGGCGACTCACAACAATATTCCTACGTATCTCATCAATTTTCAAAATCATACATTGGATGTCCATGTCAAGATACTCGCCAATATCGTTCGGACGCCGTACATCAACTTGCGATGCCGGCAAAAACACAGGAACCCCAATATCCACCAACAAACCACCCTTGACTTTACGCAAAACATGACCGGTGATAATATCGTTTTCCTTGACGGCTTTCATCATGTTGTCCCACGCCTCAATCTTAGCAGCCTTACGTTTGCTCAGATTGACCATGCCGCGAATCTCTTCACCGGTAACTTCGTTTTCAGCCTCCTCAATTAAGACCTTAATTATGTCACCGGGAACCGGCACAACACCATCTTCGTCCCATTCATTAAGAGGGACAATACCCTCACTCTTGTAACCAATATCAACAATAACATGATCGTTCTCAATACGAACAACCTTCCCCTCTGTGATCTGATTAGAAGTAATTTCTTGACCGCCCCAGTTGCTCTCTTCCATCAAAACGCCGCCAAGAGCTGCGTCTACCTGACTATCCCAATTCTCTTCATTAGAGTCCAGTCCTCGAATAAGGTTTAGATTAACCACAACAAATTCCCTGCAAAAAAAGTGTTCTCGAAACGCCTCCTCCGCCACACAGCGGAGTTCCAAAGGCTACACAGTTCCCATCGCCAAAAAAACATCTCCAAAAAATCCTGTGCAAAAAAACCGTGCAAAAAAAACATAGCCACACCATCAACCAACACGTAAGACAATGCGTAAAATTAAGAACAATCCAAAATCCCACTTCTATTGACGAAATTCCCAAATATTGACTAATACGCAACTCACACACTCACCGCTAAGTATCAACAATAAACGCAACATACCATAAAATTCGTTGACCGCAAAACATAAAAAAGGCAAACACAAATTGAACCGCCCCGCGAATTCAAACGAAAATTTAATATACAAGCAACTTAAAAGACCTTGACAGCATGACACAAAAAACAAAACATACGCACTGACAACCACAAACTACCCGCAAACTCATGCACGTATTCACAACCATAACTCCGCCCAAAACGCAACCTCAATACGGATTTTATTGACACAAAGTTGCCGATATAAATTGAACGCCGCCGCAGATAAACACGCGAGCGAAAATCTCAAACGTTACCAGCTTAAAATAAATTTCCACACAAGCACCAAAGCCTACAACAATAAGCCGGAAATCATTACAAGCCCGAAAATTCTAACCATACTCGACGACATTACAAGGGGGGGATACAAACAAACGAAAAAATTTTTCACAAACAAAATTGTAAAATCCATCTATTGCAATCCGCAAATTTGTAACATACATTCCGTTTCCGCTCCATCACTGTCTCCGATTTGCACATTTTGCCGAATGAAAATAACACCAACAATAAAAACGCACGTACTTTTTACTCCTTGAAAATTCGTTTTTGGTCGCAAAAAAAATTCTGTGTATGTTAACATTCTCTTTTGATTGCGGACAATGTTTCGGCTTTTTGGTTGATGATTGAGTTGGCTGTTATTGATCGTCCGCGAAAAAAGATTTATCTCAACCAAAAAGATCGTAGAGTTCACAATATATATAGACAAATATTTTCGCGTCTCTATGAACTCTTTGGTTATTTTTTTGCAATGCTCGCAAAATAATTTATTTCGCGCGGAGACACAGAGGACATAAAGAATATACACACAAATAAAATTCTCTTCCTCTGCGTTCTCCGCGTCTCTGCGCGAAATAAATTTTTTTGTTTCGCGCAGAGACGCAAAGAACGCAGAGAATACGAAAAAATAAAGTTCTTTCCTTTATGTCCTTCGTGTCTTTGTGCGCAACTTTGCGTGGTATTGTTGCTCTGGGCGGTTGTTGTTCGTCTACTCATTGAATAAGTTTTTGATAATGGTAGAATCTCTCGCCGCTTTTTTGAGACGCTCTTTTTGACAATTTTTGACAAATAGTGAACAATAAATTTTGCTCCAAACATGCCGATTCCGTTTTGCCGGAACCGGTGTGACGGTAGGTTTTGCCCAAGTTGCATCGACACAAAAATAACGCCACCGCAACAGAACAACACAAAACCAACAATCAAAATTTTAACCACCAACAATAAACACAAAACATGATTTGGATTCGTTGTTGTTGAAGTGCAGTTGACGGCTTCGCAATCAAATAACGCCGCCGCTCGCCACTCAAAAATAAACGAAATTCAATCACAATCAATTAAAACATTAACAACACAATCAAAAACAATGCCAAATTTTTTTAACGATAATTCTGATCTTAAATTTCTTTTTGACTATTTTGATCTCCGTGAGATTGCCGAGTTGCAAGAGAGATTGACACCCAACGGCGATGCGGATTATTTGCCGGACAATATCGACGATATGATCGATAACTATAAACGCATTCTCGAAGTAGTCGGCGAAATATCCGCCGAAACTATCGCCGTCAATGCCGATCAAATCGACGCAGAAGGTAACACCCATAACACCGACGGAACCGTCACTCTACACCCGCTCGTCCAACAAAATCTAGACCGCCTCACCCAAGCCGATATGATGGGATTCACCTTGCCGCGAAAATACGGCGGTCTTAATTGCCCGATTTTGATCTACACAATGGCAACCGAAATAGTTGCTCGCGGCGATTGCTCATTTATGAATATGTTCGGATTGCAAGGAATCGCAGACACAATTTACGCATTCGCATCTGAAGAAATCAAAGACGAGATTTTGCCGAAATTCGCGGCAGGCAAAGTTACCGGCGCAATGGTTCTAACCGAACCGGACGCAGGAAGCGACCTACAAGCCGTACAACTCAAAGCCGACCTCACGTCAGATGGAACTTGGGTACTCAACGGCGTGAAACGGTTTATCACGAATGGTTGCGGTGAAATTTTGCTCGTACTTGCCCGCAGCGAACACGAAATAAAAGATGGACGCGGATTGAGTCTGTTTATTACGGAGCGTTCGCCCGCCGTCAAAGTCCGTTGTTTGGAAAAGAAGCTCGGCATTCACGGCAGCCCAACTTGCGAATTAGTTTTCAACAACACCCCAGCCCGACTAATCGGCGAACGTCAACGCGGTCTGATTACATACGTTTTGGCGTTAATGAATGGGGCGCGTTTGGGAATTGCGGCACAATCGCTCGGTGTTGCGGAAGCCGCGTACAGGTTAGCACGCGAATACGCACACACACGAGAACAATTCGGTGCAGCCATCGAAAGACTCGCACCGGTAGCCGAACTAGTCGCAAATATGGCAATACAAATCGAAACAATGCGCGCCTTGACATACGAAACCGCTCGCGTGTGCGACATAGAAAATAACACAAATAGATTGCTCGAAATAAATCACGAATCATTGAACGAAACAGAAAAGAAAGAACTCAAACAACGAAGCAGAACATTGAAAAGACTCAACGCAATGTTGACCCCGATGAGCAAATATTACGGCGCAGAAAACGCAATTAAAATAACAAACGATACCGTCCAAGTATTAGGCGGAAGCGGATACCTCAAAGATTACCCAGCCGAACGATACCTACGCGACGCAAGAATCACCTCCATCTACGAAGGAACAAGCCAACTACAAATCGTCGCCGCTATTCGCGGAGTAACAAGCGGTGTCTACATCGAATACATAACTCAACTCGAACAAAAAAACTTTGACGACCAAAAACTAAACGACCTAAAATCCACACTAATAAAAGGACGAGAAGAAATCAAATCCGCAATCGAATACGCTAAATCACGCGGAGGAATCTATATTGAACTCATCGCAAGACGATTAGTCGATGCAGCGATTGCAATTTTGATCGGACATTACTTGCTGGCACAAGCCAACAAAAACGACCGTAAAAAAATCATCGCCGAAACTTTCATCACAAGAAACGAATCACAAGTAATAATGAATTGCTCACAAGTAAAATCAGGAAACACTCAAGTTGTCGATCAATATAAAATAATAACCACAAACTAACTTGAAACAAACACAACTTAAATCTTAAACATGAACAGCCGAAATTTAATTTGAACAATACCAAATTTAATTTTAACAATACCAACTTCGCTATCGATTATACTTTTTATACTTGATAATTCCCTTTCGCAATCGTAATAAATATGATTTTTTACTGACTTGTGCTACGGAAATTGAGTTGTAACCGACTCGCAACTGGTAACCAATTTTCTCTCCCTTAATAACAACGAAGCTACTCCAATCACGCGCCCTTATCCCCTTAGTCACAACGTTTTAATAAGGGGATAAGGGCGCGGATTGGGGGAGACATTGTGTTACTAAGGGAGAGAGAGTCGGTAACCAGTTGAGGATTGGTTGAGACTCGATATTGGTTATACAAATTTTGTAATATATCAGTGAAATACGTCAACGCTGTAGAAAAAACAAACCTTATTTACAACCTGATTTTCTTACAAAAACAACCTTAGTAGACCATGAATCCCCCACAAACATAACCTTATTACCTTATTTTAACTGTGTAACCTAATAAGGTAATAAGGTTGAATTTTTTTATTGTCAATAGCTACTAAGGTTGTTTTGTTTAGGAAAAATCAGGTAAAAATAAGGTTGAGTTAAAGCGGATATTTCGCTAATATATTACAAAGCGTAAAAACCGCCAATTCCAAATTGGATACCGCCGCAGGATAAACCGGCGAACGATGTGCGAAATTTCAAGAGCGAGCAGTTTAAAATCTTATTCTTATGCCACGAACGATAATTGACTATTTGTGATAGTCGGGGCTAGCCGTTGATGGGCTGGTTGTTATTGTGAGTTGTGGATTTAACCATTAAAGAAAAAAAGAGAGACGAGACTTTGTCAATTCGAATTTACGCTTTGGCACAACAACTGAAGGTCGAAACGCGGACGCTTGTCGATGCTATGAAAAAGATAGGCATTGACAAGAAGTTGTCTGCGTTGACTAGTTTGACGGAAGAAGAGGTCGAGAGAGTTAAGGCTTCTTTCCAGAAAGCTGCGCCGAAAACAGACACGCTTGACTCGAAGGGTAAGCATCAGATTCCGCGCCAGATTTCGCAGGTTGATGTAATGAAGAAGGTGCCTGTGATTGAACCTGCCGTCGGACAAAAGAAAAAGGATGATCCAAAGAAGGATGATCCAAAGAAGGACGATTCCAAGAAGGACGATTCCAAGAAAGATGACTCCAAAAAGGATGATTCCAAAAAGGACGATTCCAAAAAGGACGCTGAAGAAAGTTCAGACGTTAAGCCCGAACCCGAAAGCAAAACTACCGGCTCAAAAGACCGAGTTGGTACTTCTCAAAAAGTTGGCGGTCAGGATGCCGCAACAAAAAACGAAACGCGAAAGACCGAAACTTCGGACGCGAATCGTGCCGGTTTGTCTTCTACAACCAAACCGGTCTCAACTCAACGCACAACACCCAAACCCGAAAATACTTCTAACACGGGAAAATTGCAAACCCAAACAAAACCAACTCAACAACACCCCAACCAAAACGAATCGGCTAAAAATAAACCGATTAACCAAAAAAATACACAAACAAAACCACAAACCACAACAAAGGAGACTTTAACCAAAGACCTAGACTCAACCCAAAATAAAACAGCTCCGAACAAGAACCAGCCGAACGTTGCGGATTCTTTGCAATCGGATTCGACAAGTTCATCTCCGGCAACTACCGCTCCTACTCCTCCGGCAACTTCATCTTTGCCAGCGTCTTCTTCGTCTCCATCTTCCTCCTCTTCTCCTTCTCCATCTTCTTCGTCGCAAGTTGGCAAGATAGTTGAGAAGGAGTTGCCGAAGTTACCTCCTGCGCTTGGTCGTGTTGATTTGACGAATATGCCTTCGCGGTCTAATCAGTATCGTGACAGACATGGCAAAAAACATCGTCCGAGTCCGCTTGATGCTTTTATGAAGAAATCCGGCGGCGACAAGCAAAATCAACAAAGCTCTCCGCAACAAAGCCCCCCGCAACAAGGCAGCCAAAATCAAGGTAACGCCCAACAAGGAAATTTGCAACACAAACAAAAACAGCCGCCAAACAACCAACAGCAGAAGCAGAACAACCAGCAACAACAACCAAAACATAACCAAAATCAACCGCAACAACGTCAACAAAATTACCAAAATCAACCGCCAAGACAACAACAAAACCAATACCAAAAACCGTTTTTGCCCAATAAGCAAGTTGCTGATACTATTGCCAGTCAGGGGCAATCTTCTGTCTTGCAACGCGGCGGTTATATTGAACAGTTGCGCGGAGCTGAGGTAAACAAGATTCACGATCTTGACAACAGACAACGACACACCGACGATGAAAGCAGACGGCAGCAGACAAATAAGCCGGAGACAAGTAAACCGCAAGCGGGGATTCCAAACAAGAAGTCTACACCGATAGTTGTGTCGCTTGCGCCGATTCCGAAGACGAAAGAGCGGAAGCGCAGAGACCGCGAACCGGCAGCACAACGTCCTGATATGAAGTTGCCGCCGGAGTTGATTCGTGATGTTATTACGTCCGGTTCGTATAAGTTGTTGGACGAGCATATTCGCAAGCACAAGGATAAGCAGCGAATCAAAGATGACGAACGCCGATCAAGAGAAGGCGTTAAAAAAGGCGGCGCAAAGAGCGGTGAGAAAAGTATCGGCGACAGAGTTGGTGACAGAGTTGGCGACAAGAGCAAAGTTGATCGAGATAAAACGGGCGAGCGTAAGCGTGACAACAGAGGCGGGGAACGTGTTGTTGACAGAGGCGAGAAGGACAATCGGGCAAAGGATCATGTTTCGCCAAAGCATCCGGTTCTTGATGCGGCGAGTCCTGAGGTGCCGTTTATTGGCGGGCGTTCGACATTGCGGGAATCGAGTCGTGCGGCGGAAGAGAAGCGGCGGAGGCGGGCGCATGTCAGCAAGCGAAGCCGCAATGATTTCGATGAAGATTCGGTTTTTACTCCGCGTCATTTGAAGCGTCAAAAAGTTCGCGGTAAAACTGTTAGCACTGCGGCGGCGAGGAAGGGTGATCATGTTATTCATCTTCCTTGTACGGCGAAACAATTTGCTGTTCAGACGGGCAATACGATTGCGATTGTGATGAAGAAGCTGTTGGAGCTTGAGATGCCGCTTTCGTTAAATTCTCAATTGGACATGGAGGCGGTTGAGTTGTTGGCGGAATCGCTTGGGTTGCAAGTTTCGGTTCGTGACAATGTTTCGCTTGAGGATCGTTTTGTCACAACTTTATTTGATCAAGAGGATCCGCCGGAGTCGCTTGTGCCGCGTCCTCCGGTTGTTACTGTGTTGGGACACGTTGATCACGGCAAGACGACTCTTCTTGACAATATTCTTAAACTCAATGTTGTCTCGGGCGAGAAGGGTGGCATAACTCAACATATCCGCGCGTATCGTGTCAAGATGGAGAATGGCGGTGATATAACTTTTGTTGACACGCCCGGACATGAGGCGTTTACGGAGATGCGGGCGCGTGGTGCGAATTGTACGGATATTGCGGTGTTGGTTGTTGCGGCGGATGATGGGGTGATGCCGCAGACGGAGGAGGCGATTTCGCATATTAAGGCGGCGGGTGTTCCGATTGTGGTGGCTTTGAACAAGATGGATTTGCCCGGAGTAAATTTTGATCGCGTGATTCAAGAACTTGCAACACATGAGTTAATGCCGGAAGAGTGGGGCGGGGATGTGCCGGTGGTGCGGTGTAGCGGGCTGACGGGAATGGGTGTGGATAAGTTGCTGGAGACGATTCAACTCATGGCGGAAATTCACGAGCTTAAAGCGAATCCGAATCGTGAAGCGATAGGGGTGGCGTTGGAGTCGGAGTTGCAATCGGGTCAAGGTGCTGTTTGCAAAGTCATCGTTCAAAAGGGGACGTTGAGGACGGGGGATGTTGTTCTTTGTGGTACTGCGTATGGTCGTGTTAAGGCGATGTATGATACTCTTGACAGCAAGAAGCAGTTGGAGGAAGCGACACCGAGTACGCCGGTCAATATGGTCGGTTTGGATGTTGCGCCGAGTGCGGGTAGTAGGTTTTGTGTGTTGGATGATATTTCAAATGCGAGGTTGATTGCGGAGCAGAGGCAAATTGAGTTACGTAAAAATGAGTTGGCGGAGGTGCAGGCGCATGTCACGTTGGAGACTTTATTCCAAAGAATTACGGATTCGCAATCGGTGCAGACGTTGAATGTAATAATTCGTGCGGATGTTCGTGGTTCGATAGAGGCGATTCGGAAGGAGTTGGAAAAGCTGTCGCATCCTGAGGTGAAGATAAAAATTTTGCAGGCGACGGTTGGCGGCATATCGGAGGCGGATGTGCATTTGGCGGACGCGTCGGATGCGATTATTGTCGGGTTCAATGTAGTGCCGGATGAGAATGCCCGAATGATGGCGGACAGGAAAAAGATACAAATAAGACGGTACGATGTAATCTATAATTTGACGGATGATATCAAGAAGGCGTTGGAGGGAATGTTGAAGCCGGTTGAGCATGTCAAGGAGCTTGGGCGTGCGGTTGTTCAACAGGTTTTTGTCATCAGTCGTTTGGGTGCGATTGCCGGTTGTAGGGTTTTGGCGGGGAATATTGAGCGGGATTGCAAAGTACGAATTATTAGAGACAGTAGAATTATTGGGGAGTATCCGCTTGATTCGCTAAAACGGGAAAAAGACGACGTAAAAGAAGTACGCGAAGGTTACGAATGCGGAATGAAACTAAAAGGCTTCAACGACCTAAAAGAAGGCGACGTTCTGGAAACATACAAAATCGAATCAATCGCAAGAAC